>NZ_JAYKGW010000181.1:0-38449 GCF_035285525.1 Okeania sp.
ACAAGTCTTCATTTTTGCTAATTCAAAGAAAGCTAGTCAAAAATTGCTCAGTCTTGCTAACGAATATTATTTTGTAGATCAAAAATTACCAGAATTATTTGAGGTACAAACCCAAATTAAGCAAGTAACATCATTAGTATTTACCATTTAAGTTGGCGAAATTTGTAAATCAACTTAAAAGAGATTATGATTTCATAAAATCTGCCACTTAGTTATTTTAATTAGAATAATAATCGTGGTAATAGTCTATATTCTGCTGGTTATAAAAAAGGAAAATTTTCTTAGCTAAAGTTTAGAAATATAAACCCAGTTTTTCTGTTAATTTGACAGGGTTAAATAAACTGGGTTTCCCAAAAATTTTAGAAGATTTTTATCTTGATAATTTCAATTTATTCAGCAATATTAAGTCAGGGTTATTAGAGACAAGTAAAAACTTAGTTGATATAATTTGAGAAAAAGTGCAAGAGTAAACCTAATATGACTATTAATAATAATCAAGAAATAATTAACAAATCTTTGAACCTTTTAGCTCAAGGTTTATATCCTTATATTGAACGAGAAATGAAGGAAGTTTATCCTGATAATTGGCTTCAAAAAGCTAAATCTAGTTTACAAGACCAATCAGCAGCAAGAAAATGTAACTTTCCCAAAATTTTCCCTGAAGATGTTTCTTTGCAACTTAAGTTAATCATAAAACAGTGGGATGAAGTCTTCAAAAATAAGTTAAGTAAAAGCAAAATTGCTATAGTAGAAGAACTAATAGAAATTCGTAATAACTGTGCCCATCAATCTTTATTTTCGACTGATGATACTTATGAAGCACTATATTTAATTACTAAATTTATTAAAGCTATTGATGCACCAGAAGTAGCAGAATTAGTAAAAGAAAAACAAGTAGTTTCTAGACTTATCTATCAGGAACAATTTTGCTATGAAGTTCGGCAAAATATTTCTCCAGAAAAAGACAAAAGTATTAGAGATAGATTAGAAACAATACTAGAAAAAATACCATTTCGAGATGCTTCTCTTTTACAAGATGCTTTGACTCACCCTACATATCTCCAAGAAAATTTGAACAGAGCAAAAAAAGTGAATGAATATTCTGATCGTCTAGAATTTCTTGGTCAGAAATTACTATCTTTTTTGAGTGTAGAGTATCTTTACCATCATTATCAAAACAAAAGTAAATCTGAAATAGAAAGTTTATATTTGACTTTGGTAAAAGATCGGCATTTAGCTAGATTTGCCAGAGATTTAAAAATCGAAAAATATGTATTACTTGGCAAAGTTGAAGAAGTAAAACAAGGATATGAAAAGAATTTATTACTTAGTCAAGTTTTTACATCAGTTATTGGAGCTTATTATATTGATTCTGGTGTTGAAGCAGTTCGTAATTTTCTGGAACCAATGTTTATTAATTCTCTAGAAAATCCTATTGATTTAAAAGTAGAAGATTGGGAAATTAAAATAGAAAACTATAATTTTAAAATAGAAAATTCTAATCCTAAAAATTATTTGCAAGAGTGGGTGCAGAAAAAGGGAAAACCTACACCCAAATATCAAACTCAACAATCTGGTGGTTCAGACCATGAACCTATTTTTTTATCTGAAGTATTTGTGGCTGATATAAAATATGGTGAAGGTGAAGGAAGCAATAAAAAAGATGCTGAAAAACGTGCTGCTGAAAATGCACTAGATAAATTGAAACAAGAAGGATTAATATAGATAAATATCAATAAATTTAAGATTGGCAAATGATAGATAAATTACCTGAATTTAAAAATCCAGAACTTTTCCAACAAGCTCTAACCCATCGTTCCTATTTAAACGAAAATTCTGGGGAAGAAGACAACGAAAGTCTGGAATTTCTTGGCGATGCTGTACTAGGTTTTTTAGTAGGAGAATTACTCTATAAAAGATATAAAGAAGAACACGATTTAAAACCTAAGGAACTTACTCGCCTTCGTTCACTTTTAGTAGATGAAAAACAATTAGCAAAATTTGCAGTTCAATTAGGGATTGGTGAAAAAATGCGCTTGGGTAAAGGTGCGGAAAAAGATGGTGGTAGACAAAATCCTGCTTTACTTAGCGATACTTTTGAAGCAATAATTGGAGCTTATTTTCTCGACTCGACTTTAACAAAACTTCGACCTTTTGTGAAGAGACTTTTTCAACCTGTTGCTGATGATATAATTTTCCCTGATTCTGAGGATAATTTATCACCTAATGATTTGGTAGATACTAAGGGTAAATTTCAACAGTGGGCATTAGCAAAATTTGGAGAAAATCCTCAATATGAATCTAATAATGGAGAGGGTCTAGATCATGCTAAAATATTCACTGCTGAAGTTAGAGTTAAGGGGAAATTATATGGTGTTGGTAAAGGGCATCGTAAACAAGAAGCTGAAAAACGAGCAGCGGAAAAAGCTCTTAAAAAAGTAGGATTAATTTGAGGAAATAAGAAGGAGTTAAATAATGAATAATTAATAATTAATAATTAATAACCAGAGAGTACAAAGTTATCCTAAATAATTATTTGCTTTCAAGACTGAAAATATTACTGGCTATAGTTTTGAATAAAAGTTTTCTAACTTTTGTATAACTGAAAAACTTAGCTAGCAATAACTATTCTTATAACTTTGCATTGTGAATTTAAAAATTAATAATTACCTCATACATGGAGAGATTTTATCTCTTAATTTTTCGATCAATCAAGCTTTTTTCTACTCTCTGAGAGTTGATAAGTAGTTGTGCAAAATTAATTACAAATACTCTAGGTACTGAAAACCTATATTATAAAAATCACAGGGAATAAAATTAGATAATTAATTTTGCTTATGCACTTTAGTAAATAAGTTCTGATTTGAAAAAAACTGTAAACATTCAGGTGTAGTGGTTTGGTCTCTAAACCCAAGCCAAAATAGGATTTGGAGACCAAATTTTTACGAGAAAATGTTACAATCTATTTAGGATTTATAGATAACATTTTTCTTCCTTAATTATTATGAATCAAACAGTAGAAAAAATCCGTTGGAATATTTACGACTTAGAAGTATTTCCCCAAAATAAATCAAATAAATATGAAATTATTGATGCAGAATTATTCGTGACTAAAGCACCCCACCGCCGACATCAACAAATTTGTGGAAAAATTTTTCGGCAACTTGATATTTGGTCAGAATCTAATAATTTAGGTGAAGCTATTCTTGCTCCTGATATTATTTTTTCTGAGTCAGATAATGTTTCCCCAGATGTGGTTTGGGTAAGCAAAGAAAGACTATCTCAAATTGAAGATGAAGCAGGTCATTTGACAGATGCACCTGAATTAGTAATAGAGGTATTATCTCCTGGGAAAAATAATGAACGTCGAGACAAGGAATCAAAATTAAAATTATATTCGGTGGAGGGAGTAAGAGAGTATTGGATAGTTAATCGTTTCACTAAACAAGTAGAAGTTTATCGGCGACAAAATGCCAAATTAATTTTAGTGGCTACTCTCTTAGATGGAGAAGAAATAACAACTCCATTGCTACCTAATTTTTGTTGTTCTATCAGTCGTTTTTTTCCAGATTAAACAAATTGATAAAATTGGAAAATTTATGAATCTTGTTAGCAATATTTCTCTTAAAAATTACTCAAAAAAAGAATAAAATCATCAACTATCCCAGTATATGCCAAAACTAGATATTATTCACAATTATGTTAAAAATGCACTAATTAAAGATGGATGGATAATTACTGACGATCCTTATTTATATCATTGAATATGGAAAAACCAAACTCTATGCTAATTTAGATGTAAAACGTCCTATTCCTGCGGAACGAAACGGGTAAAAACTGGTTGTTGAAGTGAAAAGTTTTGCAGGTACATCAAAATTACAAAATTTAAAAGAAGCTCTTGGTTAAGCTGAAAAAGTAAGTATTTTTTTATTTTTAGGAAGCAGGGAGAAATGGGATTTTGTAGAGGAGATAGGAGTTATAATTATTCCTTTTTTAATCTATTATTTTTTCTTAATTATATCTTTGCCTATATTCAATTTCATATTTCTGTCTCAGGTAAAGTTTCTACTGAAAACAATGATTTGACAACTAACAACTAAAAAGTTAAATTATTTTCCTGAATTGAGCTAACATTAGCTGGAATCTATACAATAGATTCATTTAACATCAATTATGATAAGTTAAGAATAGTTAAGCAAATTTACAGTAGGAGGTGAGTCCCATGTTTAAACAACAGAATCACAATCTCAAGGTTGTTAAACTGACAGAAGGAATCTTAGTCCGTACTCAACTTAAAAGTGCTTATATTCCTGCACTGCGTTCTGGATTTGCAGGATACCCAGTTAATCCTCGTTGGAGTGGGGTAAAATATTCAGCTTGGAAGACAGGAAGACAATGGCGACAAGCTTTGATAAATGGAGAAATGGTAGTGCGTTCTATTGACTCAATATTGGTGTCTGTCGATGAAATTTCAGATTCAGAAAAAGAATCTTATTCTGTAGATTGGGGCTACCAAAATTCATTCCTAGATAATTTAATTGGGCGACAAAAATTGACAGTTTAGCTGTTTTGTGCGATGGTCTAGAATGACGGATTTTATGGTTGCGTAAAAATTTACCCGAATGTTTCATACGATACCTATTGCCCCACAGAAACTTTCTCTAGTTTCTGTGGGGTAATTTCAGTTATCAGTTATTAGTTATCAGTACCTCTGGTTGAATGTGAGTGCATTCCGTAGGAAAGCATCGGGATTAAAATGCTGTGGGGAGGCACATACCCCAAGTTTTAGGTAATATTATAATATAGAAATTATATTTTAATTTGTGCCAAGAATTATGCTACTTTTTAGGAATTAAGTTTCGAGGTAATGCTTAGTAGGTAATATCATTTCTCTATAAAAATACGCTTAATATTCTTACCCAGACCTGATTTTTTTAACAACTGTTACCTTTTATTAAGTGCAATTTCATGGAAAAATGGTACAATAGTGTCAAAGTTTCTTTCTACTTTTTTAATTCTGACAAAATAAGCGCCGATTGCTTAGTTTTCATCATCAATTATTCATTATCCATTATTAATTATTCATTGATTAAAGGTGCTGATGTTTACCCAAAATAGTAATAATCTTACTGTTACTCAAGCTGAAAAAATTCTCTATGAATTTACTTGTCAAGATATGAAATTAGTAGAATCACAAGAAGAAAAGGCTATTACTCGTGCTGCAATCTTGTTATTAACTAATTCTTCTGATTATCAAATGTTAGGAATTTGTGCTAATTCAACTACTGAAGCTTTATATACTTTAGCAAGTTATTTAGAAGCTTTAGAATATAATACTACTCTGATGAATGAGTCTAATTTTAATTCAATTGAAGGAGCTGTTTATCTGAAATTTAATGGTATCAAAGAGTCATATCTGATAGAATCCTATACTGGAAAATATCGGGGTGTATTAGTTTCTTGTCAATCTGATGCATCGACAGGAGTTAATGGCACTTATGGTTATTTACCATTAGATTTATTTACTGATTATTGAAGAAGGAAGAAGGAAGAAGGAAGAAATTTTTCACAAAATGGTATTACTGATATAGCAATATGAAACCATTTGTGAGAAAAAACTATAGGGGTTTGGTCTCCAAACCAAAGTGTCAAGAGATTTGGAAACCAAACCCCTGCAATAAAATCTTACAACCTATTTAGGGCTTACTGATTAAATCTAAAAAATTTGACATATACATATAAAGGTTTTAAGCTTTTTAAGTCCTGATTGATCGGGAACCGTAAAAGTACCTAATTTTTGACTATTGTTGTCTCAAAATGGTAAAGTTTTGACTCTGATTATCAGAAAACTTGGCGGTAGCAAAATGTCTAAACTGTTCCCTGTTCCCAGTTAAGTGTTTCCTACCATAGCTAAAAGACTGAAGAAGCGCAAACCCTATTTACCATTACTATGCATAAAGTGTTTCTTTCTAAAAAGAAAAAGGAATTAGAGCATATTACCTTAATTCCTTTTCTAAATTATTTACTATTGTTGTACTAACTCAGGCTCTTTCTCTACAACAGTTTCTTCCTCAGGTAATCCGAGTATTGACTTGTACATTTTGATGTACTCTTTAGCTGATTTATCCCAACTAAACTCTTCTCTCATACCACGTTGCTGCAACTCATACCATTTATCTTTGAATCGGAAAGCTTCACACGCTCGAACCATTGCAGTAAGTAAATCTAGTGGTTCATACCTATCAAAACAATAGCCAGTACCAGCATTATTAATAGGATCATAAAAAGAAACTGTATCCACTAACCCACCTGTACGACGTACAATAGGTACACTACCATAACGCATTGCCAATAACTGACTAATACCACAAGGTTCAAACCGACTAGGCATTAAAAAAGCATCAGTACCTGCATATATCCGTCGGGAAAGGGCATCATTGTGTAAAAGTTGGACACTCATCCGGCCTGGGTAACGAGTTGCTATCTGCCACATTTGGGTTTCATAGAAGCGATCGCCAGTACCCAACAAAATAAACTGACTATCAGTATAAGCCATAAATCGATCCAAGACTTGCAGCATCAAATCAAGTCCTTTTTGCTCCACCAGTCGGGAAACCATACCCACTAAAAAGGTGTTTTTGTTAACTGCAAAACCTACCTCTTCTTGCAGAGCAACTTTATTTTCAACCCGTTTTTCCAGAGTATCGACATTATAAGTTTGAGCTATATATCTGTCAGTAGCTGGATTATAATAACTCATATCAATACCATTGAGGATACCCTGTAGTTTACCGCCGATAAAAGACATTAAACCATCTAGACGTTCACCATAAGTAGGAGTTTTGATCTGATTAGCATAGGTAGGAGAAACAGTAGTTACCCGATCAGCAAACTGAACTGCGGCTGCCATTGTATTATGTCCTTCCATATACCAAGGACACCAAGTAATTCTTTCCAAGTACCAGCGCCAAGGTCCTTGATAAGCTAGGTTGTGAATAGTAAATACAGTCTTAATATCTGGAGTTTCGTGCATCCAAACTGGAATCATACCAGTATGCCAGTCGTTACAATGAATTATTTCTGGTTTCCAAAGACCATTCCAGCAAAACTCTGCTGCCCCATTAGCAAATAGAGTGAACCTCCAGTCTTCATCATCTCCATAATAGATACGACGTGGCCAAAAACTAGGATGACCAAATAGGTATAATGGCACATCACTTTTTGGGAGTACTGTCTCAAAAATCTTGAAGTTTTGATACATAGCAGTTCCTTCCCATACTGGTTCTTCTGGAACTTCCATTTTGTCTCCTAAGAAACCATAATAAGGCATAAAGATACGGACATCGTGACCCATTGCTCGTAGTGCTTTGGGTAAGGTACCGACTACATCTGCCATACCACCAACTTTTGCTAAAGGACTCACTTCAGCAGACACAAATAAAATTCGCATGATTTTTGAGTTTGCGTTATCTTTTTAATTCTCAATATCGTCATAATACCTGTATGGGCGCACCTATAGTTTAAGTCAGAAGTCAGAAGTTTGAAGAAAGAAGGCAGAAGGCAAAAGGCAAAAGGCAAAAGGCAGAAGGCAGAAGTTACAGCATATTTTGGGCAAATGATGTACAGAGTCAATATTTCTGTTAATTTCCCTCTTTCTTGAAACTTAGGGAATGACTATAGATATAGTGTTGAAAACTGTTGTACAATAGTTTTTTAACTCTATATATAGTAGATTGACATAAATTCTCTTCTGATATCACCAGATACTGATAACTGATAACTGATAACTGATAACTGATAACTGAAATAACTTATCCCAAAAACTTAGTTAAATCAAATTCTGTTTCTGACTGAGATTTTTGATATCTTTCAGAAATTAAAACTAATAAAAGCCGCTCTGAATAATCTGCTGCACCTCGCAGTTCATCTCGTAATATTTCCAAACCTCCGTTGGCATATTCTTCAAATATTTTAATTCGATTTTCTTCTATTTCTTCATTGTTTTGGGAAAGCATTTTTGTATCTTTTGTGTCGGCGATCGCGATTAATTTAATAATACTTTCGTATCCCCTAGACCAGAATATTTCAATATTAATCGGACCTGGTTCTCTTGAAGAAATTTCTGTTAGTGGGATGCGCTTTTTTTTCTTAATAGCTAAAGAGGCAGCAAATACAATTACATCTGCATAGGTTTTGAAAGGACCTGTTTTTCCTTCTGATTCAGTTAAAGTTTTAACTAAATCTGCTTTATCTTTAGCAATTCTAATTCTGTTCATAACTAAAAATTAAATAGGGTTTGTTGAAAAAGTATTTTGTTTAAGGATAGGAGTCAGAATCGGTAAATCCAGAATTTCCTACGGAATGCTTTGCAAACAAAATAAATAGGAATTATACAGGAGGTAGTCAGAATAATTTTCCCTTGATTTTCTTTGCTTATCTTGCCCAAAATACGAACTTTTTTACTATAAAAAGATGAAAAACAGGTACTTTTTTCAGACATAAAGAAGCTGAAACTTTTATATCTTAATCTTTTCATATTTCCATACGCAAGCCCTAAATATTTATCTTTTCCCTGATAGTTTTAATAACAATTCCTAAAATTAATTTTGTGTAAATATTTAGCAGTTATTAAGTAATTAACACAAACAGAATCATATTTTTACTAATTTTATTCATATTTCGGTAGTTCTGTATAGTAATTGTATATAGAAAAAACGAATACTTGATACAGGAGAAAGATGCTTTTACTGCCATTATTTCTAACTAAAATAATGAGAATAAACCACCACCCATATTTTTTTCAGTATTTCAAGCCTCTGGCTTTCCTGCGGAATGCTCCGCAAAGAGACGGAGGTGCTGATAACTGATAACTGAAATGACTACTCCCCTACTCAAGAATCTACCCATAACAACATAGTTTTATTATCAAAATCTCCTTTACTTGCTCGCTTTTTATCTTTTTCTAATCTGACTTGATTACGAGAAATTCCATAACTTTTGAGTAAAGCATCTACTACTTCTAATAAATCAGCTATTTCTATTACTAAATCAGCATTATTGGCTGTAGCTACTTCTTGAGCTTCTTCAATTATTTTCTGTCGTAATGCTTGCTGATATTCTCTTTCTGATAGAGTTACAGTTTCGCATTCTATACCACTTTTACGGATAATTTCTGGCATGTGATCGCGGACTAATTTATTATATTCTTGACGCATAATTATATTAATTGATTAACTAGGGTTTCCGCTCAAAAGTCTGATGTTTAAGGTAGGGAGTAGGAAGTCGTAGGGACCTTCCATGCAACGTCTGTACAGAGTCAGGATGAATGGGATTTATAGAGGAATTAGTTGAAATAATTGTCTCTTAATTTTTCTTTCCTAGTTAAGATAAAATACTAGGTTTTTGAACCATTACCGCCTAAAAAATTGCACTTTTTCCGATCCTAAAAAGACTGAAACCTTTATCTATGAATACTTTTATATTTAATCAGCAAGCCATAACTAATTATTTTATGATTACAAATTAATATAGTCATCCTAAAACATCAACTTTTAGACAAACGTTCGACTGGTACTCCTCCTAATAATTGATGAGTATCTCGGAGAATATCTGGAATTTTATCAGCGTGAGGACTATTAACAAGACACTCACTCAAATCATATTTTTCTACTTGTTCAGCACTTGCGCCAGGAAACCAATGACTAGCATTTCCTAATAAGTTATAACGCATTTTTCCGTATTCAATCATATCGTAAGAGAGCGCCAAATTTCTTAACCATAAAATTACCGGAATATTAATATTTCCCGGAGTATATTCTGGAGTTGGTAAACCAATATGCCAAGTCTTATGCCAATTTTCTCCTAATTTAGCGATCGCCTCTTGTTCTAATTTTATCAATATAGGATTTAATATTTCATCTGCTTTATCTAAAAATTCTAATGTTTTTAAATGTTCATCAAAATCTGTTGGTTTTGATGCTCCCACACTCAATGTATGAACTTGAGAATGACTTAAACAAAAGAGATTATTAAACACCATCGGACTAACTGGATAACATAAATCTATTAATTTTTGTGGTGGTTGATATAATTTACCACCCTTATCAGAAGGACTAATAATAAATACTCCCATATCAAACTTTTTAGCAGTTTCTATTGCCAACCAATTATTTTGATTAATGTAATACCAGTGCAAATTAACATAATCAAATTGATTTGTTTCTATAGTTTTAACTATCACATCAGTCGGACCATGAGTAGAGAAACCAATAAATCTAATTTTCCCCTGACTTTGTAATTTTCTAGCTACATCTAAACAACCTCCTGGTCTAGTAGAATAGTTGAGAAGTTCCAATGTATTAATTCCATGTATTCCCAATAAATCAACATATTCTAATTGTAAAAATTGGAGAGATTGCTGAAATGTAGTTTCAAATTCTTGGGAGTCAGCACTAGGACAAACTTTAGTTTGAACAATCAACTTTTCCCGTGGAAACTTAGGTAAAATTTCTCCCAGTTGTATTTCAGATGTGCCATAACCACGAGCAGTTTCTATATGATTAATACCACATTCTAGAGAGCGACGAATTGTATTTTCTAAGTTTTCTTGATTATCTAGTGGAATTTCATTTTTAGCAACATCTTGCCATTTATATTGATATCTCATTCCACCACAAGAAAAGACTGGTATTGATAATTTTGTTCTTCCAAAACGTCGATATTGCATATTTTTAACAATCAATAATCACTATTAATTTTTAATATTAAAATTGGAATAATTACTATTATATATCAATCCTAAATATAGGATTGCTAAATAGGTTTTGATAAATCAAAAAGGAAATAAAAAAATTGAAACTCCCAACTATTTCTTGTTCTCCAAGAAAGTAAGCATTCAGCTATTAGCAAGAAGACTGTGTGCTTAAGGACTATGCTTTATAAACATCTTTCTTAACATAAAACTTGGGCATTACTGGCAAGTTATGAGTAAGTCTTAGTTCGGCTTTTTTTGCAGAAAAATGTATGAAGAAACACATTTTTTGGCGATCGCTTAAATATTTTTACTGAGCTAATATGATTTTTTATCCCTGCCTCCCTCTCTCCATGTCTCCCCCTCTCCATGTCTCCCCCTCTCCAGAAGGTTTTCAGGAGTTCCTGATCAGGAATAGTCTGAAGGAGGGGGTTTAAATGAATATAGAGTTTGGATTTAACTTTTATAGGTAGATTTTTCGTTTCTCAATCAATAAAGCTTTTATTGCCGACTAAAAGGAATAGCTGAATTGCATTCTGACCCAGGAAGCTAGCTAATAGCTGACAGCTGAATGCTTACCTAAAAAGTAATGAAACTTTTTACACAAATCAAATAGGATTGCTATAGGTTGTCACAATTAAAAAAACAGAAATAAACTCCAAAAATCCTATCTTTTCAGTATTATTTTTTCCCTAAAAGCCAGAAAATTTATGACATGAAAAAAATAGGATTGCTATATTCAAGTCATTGGAACTTGAAGATAAGCATTCAACTATTAGCCATCATATTTTAGCCAACCCTATTTCAACTTGAAAATTGCTTTAAATGAATATAAATTTTAAAGTTAGCTTTGATAGCAAGATTAAACTCACCTCAACTAATAAAGCTTTTTTCTCAAATTAAAATAAATAACTGAATGCTTACACTCGAACAGATTAGAAGGAAGTAATCTCAGGGATAGTAGGAGATTACTTTCTATCATCAATAGGAGCAAGTTTTCAACTAAAATCTATATAATTTCCAGAGAAGATTCTTCCATTATTTCATTTGTAGCAAAATTTGTTCTAGCTAACGAACCATAATACTTTCTTGCTGCCTCATCATAAGCCATAGCTGCATCTTTTTCTACCTCAAAACGACCTAAACGTATTTGTTTTTTATAAACTTTAATTTCTGCTATCCACTTACATTTATCTTTACACCAATACACTCCTCGGTATTTAGATGAATGTTTAACACTAGGTCTCCTGTGCATTCGCGCACTTCCTTTAACTAAACGTAAGTTTTCTCGCCGATTATCTAGTTTATTATGATTAAGATGATAAACTGATACACCCATAGGAGCATCAATAATTACTCTGTGCATATAAATGGTAGTTCTTTTATTATCTTTTTTGATAGTTCTAGCAGCAAACCCGTCTATCAAATACCATTTATATTTTGATAATTCTTCATAGTCTTGTTCATCAACAATTACTATTTGCCCTCTGGTAATCGAAATTTCTTTAGACATTTTTCCAGCCTTCTTGTTTTATCAATTAATAAAGAATAACTAATCTTTTCAAACATTTGAGGCCAGTACAAAGTTTTTGAGAACATAATTATTTAACTTTTTTTGATTGCTAGTTTAATTATTCTTAGCTGCACCCCAATTGTATTTGATGAATTAAAAAAAAATTAATTCATTATTTATATTTACTTAGCTATTTCTGAATATTTAAACAGTAGATGTAGATTGATTTTTGGGTTTAATAATCTCCAAGAGATTATTAAACTCCTATAATTTGACACCAATAATCTTTGCTTAATTGTTGTTACTACTTTAGTTTAAATATTATATAAATAAATCAGCAAAGTTATTGTCTTAAATTTTGCTTTAGTTTTTGGAAAAATTCTCACTCTTAGAAGAAATGAACAATCAAGATAGTGCCTTAAATTTCTCCTATTATGAAAATATATTCTCTTCCACCATAGCATATAATAAAAGGTTTAAGTCAAATTGAATCTTTAATTTAATAGTTAATTCAGCTATTGCTGCCCCTTTTTCCCAGAATCTTGGTAAGCATTCAGCTATTAGTATTCAGTTATCAGCTTTTGAATCCGGGAAGTAACGACTAAGGTTAGGTTTTATTGCCAATTTCATTTCCTACGGAATACTGTACCAATATAACAATGAATGAAGCAAGCGCTGTTTTAGCTTCTACTTTTCAACCATATATCTTAACTTGTAAACCCATATAGTATATGGCCGGAAATTTATAGATTTGCCTCAAAAGCTGAATGCTTACAAAATTTCACGTCAGTATTTCCAACTTATGGCAACAACTGCAAGGTACTGATAATTGAAACGACTTCATTAAAGATGGCCTATTTTAATACTTCTATAATTTGATTGTTAATATTACAGAGGATGTTATAATCAGAACCAGAACTGATAGATGAGACTCCCTATTTAATTAAATCCCTTTTTTTGACGAGACGAGTAGTAGCTCTAAATTTGTTATTGATGTCTATGCGTTTTTGGGGTGCATTTCAATTTTGAAGAAAGCTAAAAAATTATCACTTTTAGCAAATCAAGAACAGGAAATAGGTATGGAGAAAAAAGTATTTTTGCAAATATGAAATGCACCTCATTTCTGTGCTATGTAACTGCTGATGGAACTAAGGAAATAAGTAATATTTAACCGATTGCGATCGCAAACACTTGTGGTCTATATTTGAGTGTCAAAATTTCACAATAATTGATTATAACTTTCAACATAATTGTTGCTTTTATTATCAGGATAGTAGGAAAATAAATTGCTTCTTCAATTTTATTTGTTAGTTAATAAATACTATTGAAAGTAACTAAAACTTCGACATTTTTTATTGCCGGGGTGAATACTCCCTGCTCAAGAAAAGTAACAATTAACAGCATCTAACTTTTGGCAATGAAATTGCGGTTAATTCAGTTTTTTTACGCGAATTTTTTTAGATAGTCTAGGAAATTTTAATAATCACTAATTTGGCTCGTAAGTGTATAAGCAAAATTACAGCAGATTCCAACCACAAGAAGTACAGGTATTAATAATTAAATATTACCGTTTGAGCCGGAAAGCTCCCGTGGATATACCTCACCAAACTGGAATCCGCTGTAATTAATTATCTAGATTGATGAAGCAGACTATTTTTTCTATTTTCCTATATTTCCTACAATTAAAAATTAGGTGTATCTCTACAACTTTAGAACAACTATATACTTTTTTTCAAGTTATCAATGAAAGTTTAAATAATCAATTTTTTATTTTATTGGCAAATCCAAAAATTATTACAATTTAGATTATAAATTTGAAGACTATAAGCAAGTAAACAAAATCTAAACATTCAGCCTTCAGCTAATAGAAGACTGCTTTGAGTTTTAGATAAAAGCTTGACTAATTGATCCAGAATTAAATCTTAACTATAAAAGCTGACTTTAAAGCAATATTTTATTGAAAATCCCTGCTTTTGCTGATAGCTGATAGCTAATATCTGTTTGCGCAGCATTCCGCAGGAAATGCTTACAACAAAATAAATTACACGTTTGAGAAGCTGAAATATTTACTGTCTAAATATGGCTTTTGCAAATAATTATGTGTAGGTGCTTATAATTAAAAGCCATAAAAATTAAAAATTATCCCTGGTAAAATTTTTATTTTCTATAAATAGTTAATCCTGATAATTTTACCGAATAATTAATAGTTAATAGTCAATAATTATTCATTCAACAATTCAGGCTTAAAGCTTACCCTTGTTAAGGGGATAAATCAAAAGTTTTCCTTTGAGTCAATCCCCTTCTTTAAAGAAAAGAGTAATTATTAATTATTAATTGTTCATTATTAATTGCTGAAATTAGTTATTAAGGGAAATTTTGATGAATTATTGCTAATTAATTTATAAACATTCAGCTATCAGCAATAATACTCTTTGCTTAAGGAGGGGGTTTAAATGAATATAGACTTTAGAACTGACTTTTGCATATTTTTCGTTTCTCAATTTAAGAAAGCTTTTATTACTCACTAAAAGCAATAGCTGATAGCTGACTGCTTACATTAATTTAATTCCAGATAAAATAATCTATTTTTCTATTTTATTGTTTGCCGAATTACTAATCTCCACTTCCTAAAACAAAAAAATTAAAATGTTATTTATTCAAGAAAAAATGAATAAACTAGATCATAAACTTTTGCATGATTTTTTACATATAGCTCAACCATATTTTTATCCCGTAGAACGAAGCAGCAGTAAAATTTTCTTAGGACTATTATTTCTACTTTTAATATTTTTATTTGCTACTGTTTTTATAATTGTTAGCTTAGTTTGCATAGTTAGCCAAACAATATTTGGTGAATCATTCAATAGCATTGCCCCTGGTTTAGTAGACACAATTAAACATATAATTAATTCACATTGGATATTTGTAATTATCTTAACGATCGTCATTCCTAGTAGTGCTTTTTGGTACTATAGAAGACGAATTATACCTCGTTGGCAACCTTGGGCACTATTAACTTTACTGTTATTTTTATCCCTATCAGTTAGTGGTTTAAACGTAATTATTAGCTATGTTGGTAACTTCTTTACTACCGCTCTAGCAGAAAAAGACCAACCAACTTTTTGGCGATTTCTATTTGTTTATGCCGGAGTATTTGTTGTTGGTACTCCAATAGTTGTAGTTTACACCTATACACGCCAAAAATTAGGACTATATTGGCGGAAGTGGATGACTAACAAATTTATTGAAAACTACTTAAATAATAGGTCTTATTATCAAATTAATTCTGAGAGAAAAATTGATAATCCAGACCAAAGAATAGCAGAAGATATTAAATATTTCACTAACCAAAGTTTGTCTTTTTTGCTCACAATTCTTGGCTCATTAATTGACGTAATTTCCTTCACCGGAATTTTGTGGTCAATATCAGTACCACTATCAATATTTCTAATTTTTTATGCTGTAACAGGAACATTAATAGCAGTAATTTTTGGCAAAAAATTAATTAGTTTAAATTTCAACCAACTTAGACGAGAAGCAGATTTTCGTTATGGGTTAGTGCATATTCGTGACAATGCTGAATCAATTGCTTTTTATCAGGGAGAAGAACAAGAATTATGGCAAATAAAGCAAAGATTTACTCAGGTTTTTCAGAATTTTAATTTGCTAATTGGTTGGCAGAGAAATGTAGATTACTTTACCACCAGTTATCGATACGCAGTCATAATTTTGCCTTCTTTGATAATGGCTCCTATTTACTTTGCAGGTGAGATTAAATATGGAGATATTACTCAAGCAGGTTTTGCATTTAGTCAAGTTTTAGGAGCTTTTTCTTTAGTAGTTAGTCAGATTGATAATTTAACTGCTTTTGCTGCTGGTATTAATCGTTTATCTAAATTTAAAGATACATTAGAAGATAGGCAAAAAAAATTACCAGAAATAATAAATAGGGAAATTGATATTACAGAAAATTCTCGACTGGTGCTAGAAAATATTACTCTCAATACTCCTTTAAATTACGAAGCTATAAATAAAAATCAAAAGACTCTAGTGAAAAATTTATCAGTAGTATTACAACCTAGTAAAGGATTATTAATTGTTGGTAAAAGTGGCGTTGGTAAGAGTTCTTTATTAAGAGCAATAGCAGGTCTATGGAAATCCGGTACAGGTTGTTTAAAACGTCCTAATTTGGAAGAAATGTTATTTTTACCTCAGCGTCCTTATATGATTTTAGGAAGTTTAAAACAACAATTATTATACCCTAAAATTAATCAATATTTTGATGAGTATACATTACACAAAATATTGAAAATTGTTAACTTAGGAGATTTACCAGACCGATTAGGTGGTTTTGATATAGAGTTAGAATGGGAAAATGTTTTATCCTTAGGAGAACAACAACGTTTAGCTTTTGCCAGACTATTATTAACTCAACCATCTTATGCAATTTTAGATGAAGCAACTAGCGCCTTAGACTTACAAAATGAGGCAGAACTTTATCAAAAATTACAAACAACTAAAACAACATTTATTAGTGTCGGACATCGTTTAAGTTTGCTAAAATATCATCACCAAGTATTAGAATTAACTGGTAATGCTAATTGGCAAATATTATCTGTAGAAAATTATCAAGCCAAAGTTAGATGATTAAATTAATAGGTAAGGATTCCAGGGAATAGGGAATAGGAAATAGGAAAAAAGTCTTTTTGCCAAAGCAGGGAAAAAGACTTTCCATACGCAAACCCTAATTAAGGCTTGCTAATGAAATCTTAAAGCATTAACATTAATCATGGTTTGAACAATTTTAGGTGCTGATTTATCGCGAACCATAAAAGTACCAGCTTTTCAGTTAATGGAGCGGAAAAAGTGAAGATTTAGGGGTAATTATGACAGAAAAATTCAGGGGGGATTATGAATGACCACATCTTCTACAACTCCCCTAAATCCTAACTCTTAACTACTACCTACTCCCTACTTCCCAACGCTAACAAAAAGACTTTTTTAGCCAACCTAGATACATTGATAATACCCATAAATCTTTTAAAAAAAATTACTCCCCTACTCCCCAAAAAAACTTTTTCAGCTAACCCTATTTATACCATTTATCCATGAAGTTGCCCTTAATAAAAGGTAAAAGTTGTTGAAAAATTAAGGTCTGGGTAAGAATTATTAAGCGCATTGTTACAGAGAAATGGTATTAGAGCTTGCTGATTAAATTTAAAGGCTTTGATAGATAAAAATTTTAGCTTTTTAGGTAGAGAAAAAGTACCTGATTTTGAGCTGCTTAATGCACGGTTCCCGAAAAATCGAAAAGTTACCATTTTAGGCGCATACATAAATAGTTGAGGAAAAAAAATACTTTCCTGTTCCCCTACTCCCCTACTCTTTAAAAAATACTTTTTTAGCCAACCCTATTTAAGTTTATTCCTTCCTCCTTCCTCCTTCCTCCTTCAACCCTAATTAACTTACAAAACTCGTTAAAATTCCTAAAATTTTTGGTAAATTATTAATCGAATATTCCTCTAAATCAACTGTAATAGTTGGAAAATCTAACTCTATAAATTGCCAAATAGTTCCTGTAGTAACAACTCCATAAATTTTAGGAATTTCATTATTTTCTCTTTGATTAAAAATTTTAGTAGCGATCATTTCTGCCATACATTGAGCTAATCCTAACTTAATATTATCGTTTTTTGCCTCTACCAAAACAACGACTGGTGCTTGAATTAAAATTTGCAAGCTCGAACGACTAATAATAAAATCACAAAAGCCATTTAAACCCTGTTCAATATCCACATTAAACTCTACACCTGAAAAAATACTGATTTGGTTATTTAAGTGTTTTTTTATCGCAAACAAAATTGGCGCAATAATTAATTCTGAACGAGCTTTTTCTGTACCAATAGCAACAGCAAACGGTAAGTAATATTGCAATGCATCTTGTAAAAATTGACTCGGTGTAATTTCTGACAAGTTATTAAACTTTCCCACTGTTTCAGCTATAGTTAAATTAAAAGTTTTTTGTAACTCTTCTATAGTGAATTTACTGTAAGGCATTAGTCTTAATTTTGGTTAAATAAGGAAACAAGGAAGAAGGAAGAAGGAAGAAGGAAGAAGAAAGAAGAAAGAAGGAAGAAGGAAGAAGGAAGAAGGAAGAAGGAAGAAGGAAGAAGGAAGAAGGAAGAAGAAAGAAGGAAGAAGAAAGAAGGAAGAAGGAAGAAGGAAGAAGGCAAAAACTTTTAACAAAAACGTATAAACTATAGAGACAACTATCTAAAATTAATTGGAGTAGCTATTTTTAAGTATTTCCGATCAACATTCACCTTATTTGTAGCATTCTTTTTTCAAAATACTGTAATATAGAACCCGGTTATATAGTATATGTTCATAATTCTATCTAAACTTCAATCTTCCCATCACCCCATCACCCCATCACCCCATCACCCCCAACTATATAATAATTATTCAACCGGATTTTATATAACTTTTGACTTTGTACAGTTTCCCAAAATAAAACTCACCAGATGTTATCTGGTGAGTTTCCTATGTAGCTATTAAGAGTCTAAAATTTCCCCGACCAAAGGGAAACAACTTCTAGACAACCCTGCATACATGACTCAATTTATTCACGACCAATTTGCTGGTATTATTATAGCACATTAGGAAGCAATTGCTAATCTACCTAGAAAAAAATTTCTATAACCAGAACTTAACTTCAGAAATTTAGATGGTCTGTTTTTCGGAAAGGTAGTGACAGGTCTAGGCGATCGCTCCTATTCTCTGCCAAAAAGACTTGAAAAAATCCCCTTATGTATTACCATTATATAAAGTCTTTTTTTCTATTATGTCAGGACTTACACATTTAGGAATTTCATAACTTAGAAAATCATAAGCCATGTCAGTATTAGGAAAAATCGCCCGTGCCTCCTGTAGCAAATCATCTAATAAAATTGGATTTCCCGGAGCATATCTAGGACTAAAATGAGTCATCATCAAATGTTTAACACCCGCAGCTAAAGCTACCTGTGCGGCCATAGTCGAAGTAGAATGCAATCTTTGAAAAGCCATATCTGCATCCTGATGAGAAAAAGTTGCTTCATGTACCAGTAAATCTGCACCTTGAGCCAATTCTACAGCTCCATCACAAAAAACAGTATCAGTACAATAAACAAACTTTCGGCCTGGTTGGGGTGCGCCACATAAATCAGCCCCATTAATTTTCCGTCCATCAGATATTGTCACCCATTCTCCCCTTTTTAGCTTGCCATAAACTGGACCTGGAGGAATCCCCAAAGCCTTAGCCTTTTCTACATTAAAATGTCCTGGTCGATCCTTTTCTGTCACCCGATAACCAAAAGCTGTTACCCGATGTTTCAAATAACCACAACTAACAATATATTCATCATCCTCATAAATAATACCAGGTCTACTCTCATAAACCTTAATCGGATAAGCTAAATGAGTTTGAGAATATCGCAGACCAGCTTTAAGATAATCATCTAATTGAGGTGGACCGTATATATCGACACTTTTAACATTTCCCCCTAAACCACAACTAGCTAATAACCCGGTCAAACCAAAAACATGGTCGCCGTGCATATGGGTAATAAAAATACGACTGAGTTGACTAACCTTAAGTTCACTACGGAGAAACTGATGTTGGGTTCCTTCACCACAATCAAACAACCATAACTCAGCCCTTTGAGGTAAACGTAGAGCAATACTTGAAACATTACGAGAGGGAGTTGGAACACCAGAACTGGTTCCTAGAAAAGTTATCTGCAAAACCTAAAATTTCCTCATTGAAATTCTACCGACTTTGAACTTGAGAGATTAACCTGGGATTCGTAAACTCTATAATTCCCAAGTCGAAGTTTTTTCTGGTCTAAATGTTTGTTCCACAGTACATTGCTAATCCGACTGCTCTTCTAAACACTCATAGTCCAGCTATCTTAGTATACAATTAGCAAATTTCTGCTCAAAGTGCAACCAAGAAAAATATCTGTAGTGGACTATTTCAACTTAAATGGTGCATGACTTTTTGATTCTGTCTAGACAAGGAAGACAAGAAAGACAAGGAAGAAAATCGCTCTGCACATTTTTAGATGAAACAATCAAGTAGGGAAAAATATAAATCTGTAAGTCTGGTCAAGAAATCTTTTAGCTGAAGCAATAATCATCCTTTGAATGAGAACCCTGAGCTTTTGAAGTCAAGTAGTATGTTAAACTGTTATATTTGTTTTGGCTTCATCCTAAATTAACCTACCACAAATATAAAATCAAAAATATAAAATCAAAAATATGAGTTCTGGATTACTTTTTATTTCTTTTATTACTCCTACTATTAAACCATTAAAACGTTATTGGTGGATATCTATTCTAACATGGATATTAATGATTGCTCCTGCCCAAGCCTCCCTGAGCTTAAGAATTTCAATTCGAGAAGGAGCAAAACAAGTTAAAATAGGAAGTTCTACAAACGCCATAATTAGAGATAATCTAGGTAGAGAAATTGGAGAATTACGACCAGCTCAAGGCTTTGCAGCCGAACTTAAATCCGGAAAAGTCTCTTTAGCCAACTGGAGTTCCGGTCAAATATGGATCGAACCCAAAGGAGAAGGTTATGTATGGATAGGCGATCGCTGGTATAGAGGTCGTACTCAACTTATCCCTCATAAAGGAGGTATAACTGCTATTAACTATGTAAATATTGAAGAATATCTATATAGTGTTATTGGAGCTGAAATGAATGGTAATTGGCCACAAGAAGCACTAAAAGCCCAGGCTGTTGCAGCCCGTTCATACGCCCTAAATAAGCGTCAAGAAAATCTTAACAACTTTTATGATCTAGGTAATGACCAATATTGGCAAGTATATCAAGGAATTGAAAAAGAATCTCCAGGAACTTACGCTGCGGTGGACGCGACTCAAGGTCAAGTGCTTACCTACAATGGTCAAATTATTTTAGCTTTGTTCCATTCATCTTCTGGAGGACACACAGAAAATGTAGAAGATGTTTGGTCAAACCCATTACCTTACCTCCGCGCTGTTCCTGACTTTGACCAAGATGCTCCAGTTTATCAATGGACTAAATCATTTTCTCAAGGAGAATTAAAGCAACGAATCTCAGGAATAGGAAATATTCTGTCCATGACACCTCTGACAACTACTCCCCACGGTAGTGTTACTACTATTAAGGTTTTAGGGGATGGAGGGTTGAAAACTCTGGAAGGTTCAGACTTGACAGCAGCTCTAGGATTAAAAAGTACCAGATTTACAATTCGGATCAAGAAAAATGAAGGTCAAAAAGTTCCCACCAGTTTTCAATTTATGGGAAAAGGTTTTGGTCACGCGGTAGGAATGAGTCAATGGGGAGCTTATAATTTAGCTCGAAATGGATATAATTACCACCAAATTTTATTGTACTATTATCAAGGCGCAACTTTAGCCAGAATTGATGTTCGCTAAAAATAAAATTCATGCGTTCAAAAGTAAGATTTTATAGACCCAAAACTTTTATGGCACAGTAATTTTAGGTAATTATTTGACATTTTAAAGTAGAAAACTATTTCTAACATTATTTTTTAAAATTGGTATAATAACAATTGCTTAGGCAAAATTAATTATCTAATTTTACTTCCAAATTATAGAGCATATATGTTTTTCAGCAGATAAAATTCAAAATTCATGCGTTCAAAAGTAAGATTTTATAGACCCAAAACTTTTATGGCACAGTAATTTTAGGTAATTATTTGACATTTTAAAGTAGAAAACTATTTTTAACATTCTTTTTTAAAATTGGTATAATAACAATTGCTTAGGCAAAATTAATTATCTAATTTTACTTCCAAATTATAGAGCATATATGTTTTTCAGCTTGAAAGTATGTGTAATTAATTCTGCATAACTACTTAACTAAATTACTAATTGCTATCATATTACTTTTGCCCTCGCACCTCTGAAAAATTTCTGGTATAAGTAGAGCCATATTTTTGAAATAACAAATCCAAAAGTGGGAATGTATCTTAGTAGAAGTAAGTTCTTATCCTTTTGGCGATAAGCTGATTAATTTATATGTGTCAAATAGTCAAGAATGGCGACAATGGAAAGATAGAAAATTATACGAATTAGTTAATCATTTCGGTGATGAAGAATATGAATTAGTCAGCTTTAGTCATCACTCAAAATCTGACAATAATTATCTTATCTTTAAATGTCCGAAAATTTAAGCATCTAGCTATTAGTCATCAACTAAGGAAGGAAGCAAAATTTAATTTAAAATATAATACTAAGACGCATTTAAAATGCTTTTTAGGAATCCAGAATCCATAATTAATTAGCAATAAGGGTTGCATTATTAACTATGGTTTATTGATTAAATTATAGAAGAATTGAGATATCAAAGTTTTAGAGTTTTTAGGTATCAAAAAAGCGGGAACTTTTAGGCTACTGACGCTGCAAAAATTGAGGATTTTTGGCTGACTATTTATTATAAAATAATCGCTCTTACCCCACATTCCGACCAAATCCTTTGTAACTCTTATCTCTCTTAACTCTGTACGGAAGTTCCACGCAACATCCCTACGACTCCCTAACTCAACAAAAAGACTGAAGAAGCGCAAACCCTAACTTAAGAATATAACAAATATGCGGTTGAAATGCTTAACAGTTTACATAACTTCTCTACTATTTGTCTAGTTTTAAATTCAGAAAAATATTGATAAATCATAGCCTGAAAAGCCAGATATTATTAACCAATAGCCAACAAATAATAACTAAATACTTACCCGAAATTTATAATCTAACATTATAGATACTTTATAGTTTCAACTAATATTTTCAGTATCTGATTCTTCTAACCTCCTTTGCCATTCAACATTAATTTTATCTACCTGTTCAACTTCCTGTTTTATCATATCCTTTTCCGTTGTATAAGCTAAATCTTGACTACTAATAATTGTTTCTTTAGCAAATTCTTTAGCATAATTAATTTTCTGCCTTAATAAATTATTAGCATGATTTAAAGCCACAGCTCTTTTTTGCCTTTCTTGATTCCGTTTTTCAACTTTATCATTTCGCCATTGTACCCAAAAATAACGAATTAATGGTAACACTAAAAAACTAATACCATAAATAAGTAGTAGAGGATAAATAACTTCAACAAAAGCAATAAATCCACCAATCTGAGCTGCCACTGTACCATCTTTTAACAAAGAACCCAAAACCAAAGCACCAACAAAATTAACAATACCTAATCCGGTTGCTAACATTATCTGCCCAGAACTTGCCTCACTAAAACGCCAAGATTTTTCCTTTAAATAAGCAGAAACAGGTTGATTATTCCATTCTTTCGCTGTTGTTTGTAACTCAGAAAAATGATATACAATTTGACCATCAGGACTAACTTCCGGGCGACCGTTAAAACGAATCAATACTGGTAAAATATACTCCTCATATTCCAGAGTATATCCTTTTCCTAAATCATCCAAATAAGGAGCAACTTGTTCAGCAACTACCGCCCCTTGATTATTCTTAATTACAGTAGCGATCGCCTGCCAACGTTCCTCATTTAAAAAGTAATTAGGGTTGCCATCTCCAAATAAAAAAGAAAATACAGCCTCCAAAAAATTCATTTTATTTTCCTTACCTGAAGTTCGATATTTTTGTCTTTCGCCTTGATATTTATAACGTTCATTATAATATCCCCAATTAAACAAATCAAACAAATCAGGAATGAAAATAAACCGAGGGAAAAATGCCATTCCACCACCCGAACTTTTACCCCCACCACCTGAGTCATTTCGTTCACTGCTAGAATTAATTGAAATAACAATAATAGCAATAGCAACCATGATAATTATTAAAGAAAGTATCAATAAAATCCCAAAAGAAATTCTAATTAAATAAAACAATATCCGCCCAACTTTTTCCCACCATTCTCTTAATCTTAATCGCCAAAATTTGTTGCGTAAAACACCTCTAAAATTCTTAGGAAATAAATAAGCAATTTCCCCTGATTCTGATACTTGTAAATGACCGCCAGCATCTGTAGCTAAAGCCAATAATCCTGGTTCTACAACTTTAACATCTAATCCAGCTTGAGCCGCTACATCTCCCACAGTAACCCGGTAGTCCAAACTCTCGATCGCTGTCATTATCCTAAGATTTGGAGTCATAAAATTACCTCAGATATAATTAATCTATTTATTTAAAATTATAGACAAAAAGTCAATAATACCAAGCACGATAAATGTTTGTTACAAATGGTCATTGCAGTTAATAGCTGTTTCCAATGAATTGGAGCAGATATTTTTAAGTATTGCAGTTAT
This sequence comes from Okeania sp., assembly GCF_035285525.1. Taxonomy (GTDB): domain Bacteria; phylum Cyanobacteriota; class Cyanobacteriia; order Cyanobacteriales; family Microcoleaceae; genus Trichodesmium. The sequence continues at coordinate 24,593 of NZ_JAYKGW010000181.1, forward strand.
GATATTGATGAGGTACACTATTTATCTTATCCGATCTATTCCATGTTCCTTAAAATCCCAAATTTCTGTACCTTAAAAATTTGAGAATCCCTAAAACTCTATAAATTTTAATCCTAACAGTAACTATAATCTTATGTATATAAAATCTTATTTACAAAGACAAATTTTGTGAAAATGTGGTCAAAATTATTCTAATTACATATTATCAATTTGAGAACAGAAAACACAACTATAGAAAAATAATTGAAAAATTAACGTAAGCATTCAGTTTTTGAACTCATGCCAACAATTACTAAAGCTAGCTGATGAGCTTATAGCTTTTAATTCTCTTAGAGACTAATTCTTCCTTCTCAGAACTATAAAAGTGAAAGCCAAACATTTAATCTCCTTTTATTTCTTATTCAGCTAATATCCATTTAAAATGTGTATTAGTAAATCATAAATTAGAAGTAATAAGAGTTGTATTCTTAACTAGACACACAACAAATATGTGGTTTAAATACTTAACTTGTTACTTGCTTGTTACTTCTTACTTCTTACTTCTTACTTCTTACTTCTTACTTATTACTTATTACTTCTTCCTTCCTTGAATAAATGCTTACATCCCTTCGCATTAATAACTTTGCCCTCATAGACCATCTCGATCTAAAATTAGGTTCAGGTCTAAATGTATTCACAGGTGAAACAGGTGCTGGTAAGTCCATTATCCTAGATGCTCTTAATGCCACTCTAGGAGCTAAAATAGATCGCCGTATCATCAGAACCGGAACTAAACGAGCCATCCTAGAAGCAACCTTTGATCTTAACTCAGATTTAGCTGAATGGTTAAGCAATCAAGAAATCGAACCATTAGATGGTAAATTAGTAGTTTGTAGTCGAGAAATTGTTGTGGCCGAAAATTCCCTACGCACCAGGTCTCGTGTGAATGGCATTCTTGTGAACCGGAAAATAATGGACCAAATTCGTGATCGCCTAGTAGAAATTACAGCTCAAGGCCAAACTGTACAACTAGGCAATCCCGATATGCAAAGAGAATGGCTTGATTTATATGGTGGTCATCCCCTGCTAAAATGTCGAGAAGCAGTAAATATTGCCTATCAAAAAGCTCAAAAAGCCAAGGCAGCATTAGAAAACCGTCGTCAGTCAGAGAAGGGACGTTTACAAAGAATAGACTTATTACAATATCAACTACAAGAATTAGATAAAGCTAATCTTACTGAAGCTCAAGAATTAGAACAATTAATACAAGAAAGTCAACGTCTTAGTCATGCAGTTGAACTGCAACATCAAAGTTATCAAATATATCAAGCTTTATACCAAAGTGAGGGAGATAATTCAGCAGCAGCCGACCTTTTAGGAGAAGTAGAAACTATATTAAATGATATGGTAAACTATGATTCTACATTGCAACCTATATCAGAAATGATTAGTGAAGCTCTGGCTCAAGTTGTTGAAGCTAGCCGACAAATTAGCAGTTATAACGAGCAATTAGAAGCCGATCCTCAAAGATTGGAGGATGTAGAAGAAAGAATTAAAGAACTTAAACAAATTTGTCGTAAGTATGGTCCTACTTTAGAAGAAGCTATTAATTATTATTATAAAATACAAGTAGAACTTAAAGAATTACTAGAAGGAGGAGAGTCTCTAGAAGCACAAGAAAAAACATATCAAGAAGCTAAAAAAGAATTACAAAACAAATGTAATGAACTTAGTTTACAACGTCAAAATGCAGCAACTAAACTAGAAACACATTTAGTAGAAGAACTAAAACCTATGGCTATGGAGAAAGTCAAATTTCAGGTACAAATTACTTCTACTACTCCAACATCTACAGGTGCTGACCACCTGATATTCTGTTTTAGTTCTAATCCTGGTGAGCCATTACAACCTCTAAATTTAACTGCATCTGGAGGAGAAATGAGTAGGTTTTTATTAGCATTAAAAGCTTGTTTTTCTCAAACCGAAGTATCAGGTACTCTTGTCTTTGATGAAATAGATGTAGGAGTTTCTGGAAGAGTAGCAGGAGCTATTTCCGAAAAACTACACCAACTTAGTCGCCAAAATCAAGTTCTATGTGTAACTCACCAACCTATAGTAGCTGCAATGGCAGACCATCATTTTAATGTTAGTAAACAGGTTATCAAAGAAATGACCAATATAGAAGCAAAGAATCAAAAATGTGAGGAGAGAACAATAGTTAGAGTGAAAACCCTAGATAATTATCAACGACGAGAAGAACTTGCACAATTAGCTAGTGGTAGATCAGCTCAAGAAGCTATAGCTTTTGCAGAATCTCTGTTAACTCAAGCTGCTACTAAAAGAGAGAAAAGTTTGACTTCTAGTTCTGGAGGTGAGTAGTAATTTACATCTATGAAAATGGAAGTCTTTTGTTCAATAATTAGGGATTGTTGATTTATCCCTCCCATTTAGAGATAAAGGTTTGCAGAATTTTAGGTGCTGATTTATCGGGAACCGTAAAAGTACCAGAATTTTAAGCTGATGGAGGGAAAAAGTGAGGATTTTAGGATAATTATGACAGAAAAACTAAGAGGGGATTATGAATAACCACTTTTTCTACAACTCCCCGTTTCTCCTAACTCTGTAAGAACGTTGTATAATCCCTAGATACTCCCTACCAAGTACAAAAATGCTTTCCATGCCCAAACCATAATTAGGTCTTGCTGATTAAATATTCCTCGCATTTACAGATAAAGGTATTGGTCTTTTTAGGTCGTGATTTCTCGGTAACCGTGAAATTACCTGGTTTTTACCTATTCATCCAAGGTTCCCGAAAAACCAACAAGGAAGGAATTCTCGATAGACAAGTAGGAAAAAATAAAGGTAAAATTATCCATCCTACTTTCTCTGTCTCCCCACACTTCCCACCCTTCCCACACTCTGCTTTTTCAGCAGAAACTAATTATAGAGGAGGTACTCAGAAAAATCAAGGGATAATTAATAGAAAAAATGGATACAAATCCAAAGTAAAACTATTGCCAGAATGGCAATTTCCTATTTTATCCCCTCACCAAAATACTTTTTTAGCAGACCCCAAGTTATGGCAATTAATGTACTGTCATACAATATATAAATGCTATTCTATTTATGTCAAAAATTTTGCCACTTTTTGGCATGGAGGAAATAGGTCATGGTTCAGGATTTCGGAGCTTATTTTTAGTTTTTTTAATTGTTACGATCTATTTAAGATTTTTATAAAAAAATTCTTACATCTGATAACAAAAACAAATTAATCAGTTAAGTATCCTTATCTACATTTTTGCCTTAGTTTTAGAGTAAACATTTAGTTAGATCGAAGTTCCCTTAATAAAAGATAAGAATAAATTATGCAGATAACAATGAAAAATAAATTATGTTATACTACACTACATATATAAAATTTAAAAAGCTTTGTATGTTTAATAATAATTAACAAAGCTAAGCTAAAGTCAAATAAGAACTCTAATTTTACAAACAAACAAAAAAGAGTATCCAAAATATAATTAAAATCTTATGACATCTACATCTCCAAACCACATAGCAAGAGAGTACACAATCCCAATAGAGGATGTGGAAGTTATAGAGGGCAATAACCATGAAGTATCTCACCCTCACAATAATAATTATGATTATAAAAATCCGGAAATTAATAGCACTAATACTAACGGAGATAACCACAAAAATCAAGAAAGTAGTGCATTAGTTCATCCTGGTTCTGGAGCTAATTTTTCAGAATTTCTAGCTCCCTTAACCAAAAAGGATTTTACAAAAGTTGTTAAAGATGTAGAAGAAAAACTGAAGACAGTTAATCAAACCCTGGGGATGCTCAACAATTTGTTAGAGGCTCAAGGATTTGATGCTATTCTCCATGAAATGTTACGTTCAATTACTATCAAAACAGGAGAATTATTGAATGCTGACCGGACAACAATTTGGTTATTAGATGAGGAAAAAGAAGAGCTTTGGTCAACAGTTGCTCAAGGAGCAAATGGCAAACCATTAGAATTAAGAATCTCCGCAAATGTAGGAATAGCTGGAGAATCAGCTCAAGGTAAAAAAATCATCAATATACCTTACGATTTCTATGACGATCCTCGTTCCGCTTCAGCTAAAAAATTCGATAAACAAAATGGATATCGAACCTACAGTATGATAGTAATGCCGTTACTGCAAGAAGAAACTGGGGATTTAATCGCAGTTGTCCAACTTCTAAATAAGTTAAAATCAGATGCAGAACAATATGAACTCCTAGAAGAAAAAATAGATATCAGTGGATTTACTGAAGAGGATCAAAGAGTATTTAATGAATTTGCTCCTTCTATTAGTTTGATACTAGAATCTTCCAAGTCATTTTATGCAGCTACCCAAAGACAAAGAGCAGCAGAAGCTCTAATGAAAGCTGTAGACTCCCTCAGCAAAAGTAGCTTAGACTTAGAAGATACTCTCAAAAAAGTAATGAACCAGGCCAAGGAACTGATGAATGCAGACCGCAGTACCTTATGGCTCATAGATAATGAGAAAAATGATCTCTGGACAAAAATTCCTATTGATGGTAAATTAACCGAAATTAGAATAGCTAAAGATAAAGGCTTCGCTGGTATGGTTGCCACATCTGGCGAACCACTACTAATTCCTTTTGATGTATATACAGATGCCCGTTCAGTAACGGCCAAAGAAACAGACGAAAAAACAGGTTATCGTACCTGTAGCCTATTATGTATGCCTGTTTTTAACGCCGATAATGAATTAATTGGTGTGACTCAGTTAATAAACAAAAAGAAACAAGGAGAATATCCACCCTATAACCACGCAGACTGGCCAAAAGCACCAGAGCAATGGAGAGCCAGTTTTAATCGTAATGATTTAGAGTTTATGAAAGCCTTTAACATCCAAGCTGGTGTAGCTCTCCAAAACGCTAAACTATTTCATACAGTTAAACAAGAACAGCAAAGGCAAAAGGATATTCTCCGCAGTCTCAGCAACGGCGTAATTTCTACTGACAAAAAAGGCAAAGTTATTGCTACTAATGAAAGTGCCAGACATTTGCTAGGCATTAGCGAGACAGAGATAGTAGCAGGCAAAAATGTCAAAGCTCTAGTTTCCCTGAAAGAAGGTGAATTTTCTAAATGGTTAGATTCAGCCCTTTCTCCTAGTGAAAGTAAAGAGTATCAACAGTATTATCCAGATCAAACTTTGTTGCCTCAAGGTGGTTTACCTCCTCAAAGTATTAATTTGTCCATTAACTCCATGATTGATGCCTTAGAACCGACTCGGGTGAATGGTGTATTAGTAGTAATGGAGGACATTACTGGAGAAAAACAAGTTAAAAATTTGATGTACCGCTACATGACACCAGAAGTTGCCGAAAAATTATTAGAAACTGGTGATACTGGTCTAGGTGGTAAACGTAACCAAGTATCTGTACTTTTTAGTGATATTCGCAGTTATACAACTTTAACAGAAGGCATGGAAGCTGAAGAAGTTGTTAGTATGCTAAACGAATACTTTGAGGAGATGGTAGATGCTGTCTTTAAATACAAAGGTACTCTTGATAAATATATAGGAGATGCTTTAATGGCAGTATTTGGGGCTCCAGGTTGGTTAGACGATCATCCTTTATGTGCCATGAAAACTGCTGTGGAAATGCGCCAACGCTTAAAAGTATTTAATCAAAAGCGGATAGCGAACCAGAAAAAGGCGATTAGTATTGGTATGGGAATTCACTCCGATGAAGTAGTTAGTGGTAATATTGGCTCTAGTAAACGAATGGAGTTAACTTCTATTGGAGATGGTGTTAACTTAGCCTCGCGCCTTGAAGGTACAAGTAAACAGTATGGTACAGATTTGATCATCAGTTATAATACTTACGAACCTTACAAAGAAAAGCTTTGGGTTAGGGAACTGGATTTTATCACTGTGAAGGGGAAAAGTCAACCTGTCAGAATATATGAACTTTTAGGTTTTAAAGAAGGCGACCTGAAGCAAGACTTGACCGATCAACAACATCAAATTGTCGAATATTATCATCAAGGACGGGAGTATTATTTAAGGCCAGCTAGAGAGAAAAACTTAAAAGAGACTTCTATAAAAGAAGCTTTTGAATTAGCTGAGGCTGAATTTAAAAAAGTTTTAGAGATCGATCCAAATAATAAAGCAGCTAAGTTACACGTTGGTCGTTGTCAACTATTTCAGGCCGAACTTCCTCCCCAAGATTGGGATGGAGTCTGGAAGTTAACTGAAAAGTAAAAATTTTTCTCTCAAAAGAATGTTATATCTCATATATTGAAATAAACTAGCCCTAGTTATGGATAATTTAAATTCCCACTACTCAGATACTGAATGGGTAGAGAAGGTTCATCAATTATTGGTTGAAATTGCCAGTGCTTCTGTTTCAGATAGACCCAAGCTACCAGAAAATGTTGCTGAAAGAGCTCTACCACTGGCTAAGAAAGCAAAAAGTATCCAAGAAAAAGCTGATAGCCTAATTATTCCTTCAGATTCCCTAGAATGGGTAGAAAAGGTACGTCAATTTTTATTGGATTTATCTCGTGCTGCTTTGGCAGACATACCCAGATTACCTGTAAGTATAGGCCAAGAATCTTTGAATCTGGCGAATACAGCTCAAGAGATTAAAGACAAAGTTACTGAAAAAAATCGTAGTTGTCAATAATTAAAAGTTTAAAGTTGAGATGAACTTAAAAATAGCATCTATAATAAATAGAAAGCTCCTATTACAACTAACAATTTTAAGTTTTTTAGAAATTTCCTAAATATGGAATCAGATAGTCAACCTCCTAGTTACTCAGACGATCAACCACCTCAAAGGATTGCCAATATTTTGGGAATGGCGATCGCTGTATTGACTCTAACATTGCCTCTATTAGCTATTGTTCGTTATTCTCAGAATAATATTAATGTAAGTCCTCAAACACTTTATGAATTGTCTGAGTATGAATGATTTATGACTAAATTTCTAATAACTTTAGTTTTTATTTCTATCCTACTTCAGTCTCTAAAATTATTTCAAATCAGTGTGTTTTCTTAGAGATTCAATAAATTTAGTTGATACTCTTTTTCGACATAAGATTAAGAGTTCAACTATTTATTAGTAAACATTACTTTGAGGAAAAATATTATTATCTAAAATACTTATGGCTTGCTTATGGAAAGTATTTTTGTCAAGGTAGAGAGTAGTTATAAGGTATAGGAAATGGAGATTACAGAGGAAGTGACTATAAAGAATAGTAATAGTTATTTTTATGCTATAGCCACCCAAAAATCTCATACTTTTTCGAGGCATAGAAACCCTAAAACCTTAATATTTCAGTGCTTCTATTTGTAATAAATATCCAGTAATTCAAAATCAGGGGTTCTTTATTGCGATTCTCCTCAACTTTAATTCATTGAAATATATTTCCAATTTACAACTACAAGACCTGAAGTACAAAAATATGAGTTAAAATGTGGGAATAAAGATTTGCTCCAAACTATGAGTTATTTTCTTAAGCACTTAAAATGATTTATTCAAAATAAGTAGCAAAGAATTGTTTAGACTTAATTGGATCAGGATTCATCGTTTTGTCCCCTGGTTTCCAGCCCACAGGACAAACTTCATCTGAGTGAACCTGTACATATTGAATAGCTTGTAAAGTACGGATTGTTTCATCCAAATTACGACCAAAAGCAAAATTATTAATTGTTATATGCTGGATAATACCTTCTCTATCAATAATAAACAGTCCCCGGAGAGCAATACCAGCCTCTGGGTCTAAGACATTGTAGGCCACACTAATTTCTTTCTTAATATCAGATAATAGTGGATAACTAAGGTCTCCAATACCTCCAGACTTAGGGTCTGTTTGAATCCAAGCTAGATGTGAAAATTCACTGTCCACTGAAACTCCTAAAACTTCAGCGTTAAGTGACTCAAATTCTTTGTAGCGATTGTTAAAGGCTATAATCTCAGTTGGGCAAACGAAAGTAAAATCTAGGGGGTAGAAGAATAAAACTACATACTTACCAAGATAATCAGACAGTTTAATTGTCTCGAATTCCTGATCCACTACAGCCGTAGCAGTAAAATCTGGAGCCTTCTGACCCACACGCAGGCATTCGTCTGTCATGATTTAATTCTCCTTATAAAAATAAGTTCATAAATTCTTGATTCTGAGCTATCTTCAATCTAACATTTGTAGATACTTCCAGCTTGAATAACTAATACCTTCATTAACAAGGTGATATTAGTTCAGCCTTTAACCTAATCAATAAATATAATTAGTCATCTGTCAGATATTAAAATTCTCAATCTCTTAATCATCATATCATCTAAATTTTCTTTGAAGGTAACTATTCTCAAAGTTTTGTTACCAACCATCCAATTTAGTAGTCTGATTTGAAATCCTCCCCGGCCTAAAGGCAGGGAGATTCCTATTTCTACCTAAAAAGTATGAAAATTAATGTATATGGCTCAGGCGGGATTTGAACCTGCGACCTTGGGCTTATGAGTCCCCTGCTCTAACCACTGAGCTACTGAGCCTTATTATTTTTTAGACCTTAACAATTATAGCATAAGCTATCATGGTTTCGTCAAGTATTAAGATGTTTTTTTTCTAACAATCTAAATTCAATTTAAGACTAAACTTGATATTTTAGGTTAATTCCCATTTCTATAACTAGAAATGGGAATTATTTTGATAATCTAATTGGAAGCCACTGGAGAAGGTAGATAAGCCATTGGATTGACAGCTCCACTGTCTTTAGGATGAATTTCAAAATGTAAATGTGGTCCAGTGCTACGTCCAGTGCTACCCATTTTAGCAATCAGCTCACCCTGAGCAACTTTTTGGCCTTTCCTGACTAAAATTTCGCTGTTATGAGCATAAACTGTAATACTGCCATTGGGGTGTTCAATTTCTACTAGATAACCGTAACCTCCACTATTCCAATCAGCATAAGTTACCTCGCCAGGAGCTGCTGCTACAATAGGTGTACCAGTAGGTGCAGCTATATCAATACCTCTGTGCATTCTTCCCCATCGTGGACCGTAACCAGATGTCATCGCCCCTCTTGCAGGCCAGCTATACCCGGTAAATTGCATTGAGCCACCAGGCAAATAGGTATCAGCTTTACCTAAAGGTGGTAAACCTGGAGAGACCATTTTGTCAATTGCCGGATTATTCAAAATTTCATCAGCATTAGTTGCTATTGGTGCTACTGCTATTGTTGATAAATCTTGAGATTGACTAACCGGACTTGCTACAGGAAGTGGATTGACAATTTTAGCAGGATTTCTGCTTTCCACTATATTAGTTTCTATTTCTTCAGAGAATTGTCTGGCTTGGGAACTACTAATTTCTAGCTGATAAGTTGGCTGTAAGTATCTCTTTTGATTTTCAGAAAGATGATTAATAGATGAGTTATTTTCTAAAGATAGTGGTTGAGGTACCGGAATAGTTATGGGTTCTGAATCAGTAATCTGAGGCTCTTCAAGATCTTTTTGAGCATCATATTCCTGTTGTAGCCTACTAATTTCTGATCTTAAACGGTTAGCATAGGGATTTTCTTGATTATCGGTTTGAACTACTGCTGATAATTCACTATCTTGAGTATCTCTGTCCACTGGCAATGGTTGAACAGATTGGTTACTACCAAGATGGATTTGACTTTCTAAGACCACAACAGAATCAGGCTCAGATAACTTTGATTCTTGGTTATCAGGCCATGCTTTTGGTTCAATTGTTGTTTGAGAATTTTCTTGAATAGACTGTATTGAAATTGGAAATTCTTCTGATTCACTATCTATTTCTGAGTCTTCATAGTCTAGCTCTTGAGACCAAGATATATTATCTGAACTGGCTGTTATTGGAATTTCTGGTGCAGTAACATTGAGTTCACTATCTGATGAATAATCAAATTCTCTAGTGATTATCTTGGGTTCGGGAAAATCAGATTGATTATTTTGATTTTCCAAAGTAGGTTGACTCAAGTCTTCTTGTTGTTCAAAAGAAGAATATGATTCTAGTTGACTAGAATTGCCAGTTGTAGGATTTTCAGAAGTTAATGACGAAGAAGATGGTTCATGAGGAATTTTTAAGAATTTTGCAGTTTCAATTACGTTTGGGTCTTTGATCTGATTAGCTTTAGCTAATTCTTTTACAGATAAATTGTTCTGATTAGCAATTAAACTCAGTGTGTCCCCAGAACGCACTCTGTAGATTAATGAAACTGGTTTAGATGCAATTTCTGAATCAATAACTACTGCCCCTTCTACTTTTTTCTCTTCAGTCTTGATTGACTCTTGAGAAATATCTTCTTCATATTCAGTTATTTGTCTAGGAACAGAATTATTATCTACTTGAGGCGTAGCTATTTGTAGCGGTGGTTCTGCAGTAACTAAATTTTCTGTCTGATATGTATTTTCTCGGAATTTCTGGGTTGATAAATCAGAAGGCTTTTCTACAGACTCAGAAACAGATTCCTCATAACTAAAATCTACCGAACTTTTTACCTGGGGGTTTCTTTGTGGTTGAACAGGGTCAATTTCTATTTTTGACTGCTCAACTGCTTGGCCATCATTATCAACAGCTTTCTTAACTTGTAGTTTATTTAGGGCACCTAAAGGAGGTAAACTATCAGCTTTTCCTAGAGCCAGGTTTTTTTGTTTAAGTTCTACAGGAAAAAAAGACTGATCTTCTAGTGCTTGTCCTGACGGCAGAACAGTTTCAGGTTGAGTTAACCCTACTTCAGAATCACTATTTCCTTGACCATCTATACTGTATTGGCTAAATTTTGGCAGTGATAAATCTTTTGAAGTATTAATTCCAGTAACATTTAGTTCTGGAACTACTACTGTAGAAGAAGAATATTGTTGATTCGTATCTACTTGAGGGTATTCTGCTGCTACTGCATTATTGTTTTCCCCAGAGAACAGGATGCCTGATGCACCCATTGTAGTGGAAATAGCAGCAAGTCCAATCATAGCAGCAGAGGAACAAGCTTTACTACTACCACTTATACTTATTTGTTTAGTCCGATCTACATTTGCTTCTGTGTGAAGTTCACAGTTAGCAGCAGACTTATTCTGATTGGGAAATGTTCGTTTCATGGAACGACCTCCTATTGACAAGCGTTTAACTATCCTGAAACTTCTTTTGCCAATGATCTAGGTCAGTTAATTTTATAGCTCCAGATCACTTTCAATCATCAGGCTTAGGTTAGGTTATCCTGCTTTGCTAAAAAAAGCAAGTACAATTCTAACTTAATTTTGATATTATTGCCCAAATCCAAGAAAATAATTAACTTTTGACTGAATAGTATAGTATAGATTAAAGTTTTTTCCTGTTTCTATATCAATTACTAATATTTAGTTATTTTTTCTCTTTTTGGTCATACAATAAATATCCTCTAGATTTAGAGGATCATTTCAGGAGGAAATCATAATCTCAAATTCTGGCCGACAACAAATTGTTGACTTCGCAATTATGATATAGCTGAAATCAGAATTTAACTTCTGACTGTGACTATATTGAGGTGTAATAATTTCCATGCTGATAACGAATAGCTACTACATTATAGCAGTCCTCAAGGTGATTCTGTCAAAAATTTATCTTAATTTATCAAAAATTTATCTTAATTTAGAAGACGGAGAAAGTAGGAAGAATAAGAGATGGGGAGAATTCTAGCTTAGATAACCCAATTGACGCCTAGCTTCAAATAAACCTAAAGCAGCACTAACAGAAAGATTTAAACTACGAACTTTTGGTTGTGTCATTGGTATATATAGGTTTTCAGCACAATAGTCTAACACATCTTGTGGTAGTCCATTAGTTTCGGAACCAAATAAAAGCCAATCATTGATTTGATATGAAAATTTGGTATAGTTAATGTCGCCTTTTTTGCTGAAGCCAATTAGTCTTCCACTTTGTTTCTGATGATAAATTTTAAAATCTTCTAGGTTCTGATGGAAATTTAATTTTACATAAGGCCAATAATCTAAACCAGCCCTTTTTAAGTAGCGATCACTAATTTCAAATCCTAAAGGTCCTACTAAGTGTAGTTCCGTATCGGTAGCAGCGCAAGTACGGGCAACATTACCTGTATTTGGTGGAATTTGTGGATAGACTAGGACAATTTTGGGCATGAAAGCAACAACTATATTATATATTTTGATACCAATCAAATCACAATTCAATAATGGGTTTGCTTAGTTTTTTTATCAATTTTAAATATATCAGGATTTAGGTTGGCGATTCTAGAAATCAGACTTTTTCTAAATATCTATTTTATGTGAAGCTAAAAGTTTTGGGTTTGATGAATCAATCTATTTTTAATAAGAAACTGGGTTTGTTGTAGACAGATATGAGCATGGTAAAAAATTTAATATAAACCCCGTTTCTAAACTTTAGAAAAATCTTGTGCAACATCAATAACTCCTTATTTTATGGTAGAAACCAAATTTTGCATCTGGTTAAGTCCTGACAATCAAACAATCAAACTAAGGTTATGCAGCGATTGATTGACACAACTTATCTTCCAATTCTTTTTCTTGTTTGATCATATCTAAGGTTGTGGCTTGAATTATACTTGGAGTATCAAAACTATTTTCATATTGCTTTAACCATTTTTGTGCTGTATTACCTTCCCGAATAACTTTTTTAATAGGTGAAAGAAAGCAACTAAAACCCCGTTCTTTAGCATAAGGTAAAACCTGTTGATATATTTCCTCAATCCAATTTCTAGCTAGAATGGTTTTACCATCTTGCCAATGACAGAGTTGAGCTTCCAGACTATGGTGAGCTACTGCAATTTCATTATTATCTGCTATATTTACTACATCTTCAGAACTTTTGCTTGCTGAAAAATTACTTTTTTCTAAAGGATCGAGACTAGGGTCATCAAATAATTGCCATAAACGAGCTTCTAATAAGGCAACTAAGGCCAATTGCATAATTGGGTTTTCGACAAAGTCACAGATTCTCAATTCTAAACGATTAAGATTATAGGGACGGCGATCGCCATTAGGTCGGACAGAACACCATAAATGTCGGACATTTTGCATAGTGCCTGCGATAATTTGTTCTTCGGTCCATTTGATAAAATGATTATGACTTTCAAATAGAGGGACATAAGTTGGAGTTTTGGGAAAGACGGCCCAACGAGTAGAGTGAAACCCTGTTATTTGACCATCTAGAAAAGGAGAAGAGGCGCTAAGAGCTAAGTATAAGGGGGCTTCCATCCGAATTAAACGAATAGCTTGCATTAGTAATTCTGGGTCGCTCATACCAACATTGATATGAATACTGGTGGTAACAACTTTAGAACCGTAGGTTTTTTCTATGTATGTATGATATGGGTTGTTTGGATCAGAACGACAAAAAATATTACTATTTCCCAGAGATAGGGTACTTCCGGGAAGTATAGTGTAATTTCCTAGAGAGCTTAGATAGTTTCTTAGTTTGAGTCTTGGTTTTACTAGGGCGCATAAAAGTCGTTCATAATTGCACAACGGTGGAGTGGTATACTCTACATTTCTACTATCTGGCTCTCTGACAAACCCCTCTACTTTGGCCACAATTTGATCTGAGAGGCCAATAATATCACCTTGAGGTGTGCCAGTATACATTTCTACTTCAAATCCTTTTGATAGCAGCACAACAGGCTCCTGACTATAATTAATTTATATTTTTCATCCTATCTTGTATTTAACATCTTTTTATCTTATATCAATATGTTTTAATTCTAGGTCATTTCAGTTAATGACAGAAAAATTAGGGAGATAATTCTGATTATGACTTTCTGACTGATTCGCTGTTTCTCCTGAATGCTGACTCCTCTTTTGGTAATGATTGTAATTTAATTAGG
>NZ_JAYKGW010000182.1:0-61705 GCF_035285525.1 Okeania sp.
GGGAAGTTTTCTCATGGGTTCGCCAGAAAATGAAGCGGAAAGAAAAAGTAATGAAGGTCCGCAACATGAAGTTACTATCCAACCTTTTTATATGAGCAAATATCCGATTACTCAAAACCAGTACCAAACCATTATGGGAAATAATCCTTCTAGCTTTAAAGGAGGAAGTCGCCCAGTAGAATGGGTGAGTTGGCAAAATGCTGTAGAGTTTTGTCAGAAACTGTCTGAGAAAACAGGGAAAATTTATACTTTGCCCAGTGAGAGTCAGTGGGAATATTCCTGTCGCACAGGGACGACTACTCCTTTCTATTTTGGAGAAACTATAACCCCTGAGTTAGTTAACTATGACGGCAACTATCCTTATGGTAATGCTCCTAAAGGAAAATATCTAGCAGAAACGACGAATGTGGAAGCTTTTAAACCTAATGCCTTTGGTTTATATGATATGCACGGGAATATTTGGGAATGGTGTCAAGATGTTTGGCACGAAAATTATAATGGAGCGCCTACTGACGGAAGTGCTTGGGAAGTTGGGGGAGATAGTAATATAAGAGTACTCCGTGGCGGTTGCTGGTACGGCTATTCTAGAAGTTGCCGCAGTGCCAGACGTAACTACGGCAATGCGGTCATCCTCAACAACAATAGGGGTTTTCGTGTCGCGATCAAAAAATAGCAGATGAATCAGAGAAACTTAGCCAATAATTACGAGATAACTTCAGAATTAATCGACTAAGTTCCTCAGAAGGCAAAGCTAATAATTGTTCAATAATTCCTAATAATTCATCATCCAAAGAATCAAAACGAACCCGAAGCAAATTTTCTACAATTAATCTTTGACCTTGTTGTAAACCTTGTTATGTTCCTTGTTGTATCCCTTGTTGAGTAGCATATTCTAAACGTTGTAAATAAACTGGCAATAATTCCATAATTAACTCCTGATCTTCTGATTCTAAACCTTCATTTAATTCCAACATTGTTAGTAAACTATAAACTAATTCTAACACATTAAAATATAACGGACTGTCAATAGATAAATTTCTTAATTCCTGAATAGCTTCCTTTTGTACTTTTCCTTTATCTAACATTCTCAAACACAAAGTTTCCTCAGTTTTTGGTAATTGATGAACTGCTACTATTTTAGTTCTGTAAATATTTCCTAAAGTGTAAATACCAGAACAATTAAATTCGGGAGGGTTCTGAGCACCAACTCCAGCAATAATTGCCGATGGAATAGTAGGTGTAATTATCCATAATAGAGGTAAATTTATTTCATCAGTTTTCTCCTTTTTGCGATTAAATTCTCTTTCTAAACCTGCACAAATATCAAATAATTTTCCCAAACAACTACGAATTTCTCCAGGAGTAACTGCATTACGAAAAGGTTCAATAACACAGACATTGACAGCAAATTTTTCCAGTAAACCTAAATTTAATAAATTGTCTGGAGTCTGAGCATAAGGGATAAAATAAACATCAGCTTGTCTAATTTCTCCAGAGATATCTTTAACTGGTTTCTACTTGACCTCTGTTAGACAATAATTCGGTTAAATATTGTTTAGAGAATTGGTCATGGATAAATCTTGTCATTGATTAACTTGAAATTGTACTTTAATAAATACTGATATTATTTCAGTTATCAGTTCTCAGCCTTTTGAGTGAAAAACTATTTTATCTATTGCCAATGAGTATCTAAATATCAATCAAACCATAGAACTATTAGCATTAGATTTAGTTAAACTAGGATTTCAATTATATGATGCTTTACACTTAGCTTTTACTCAAATCTATAACCTTGATGTATTTTTAAACACCCATGATAAACTTTTATGAAAAACTAAAAAGTATTCTAAGTTAATAACTATAAATACAGAAAACCACTTGGTTTATTTAATAAATATTCTACAAGCGCAAAATGATGAAATTGACTAAAATTAGACAGCAAGAATATAAGGCTTTAATCAACTGATTAGGTGTTGTGGGAATTTTGCTTTTTATCCAATAATTTAAAGTAGTTTAGGTCGATTATACCAATGAACAAAATTTAGCAGACTTTAAACAATTTGCTAGAAAAAAAACGTACAGAATTAAAATAATTCAAAAAGCTGATAACTGAAAAAAATGCTCGACTAAATTTAGTCGAACATTTATCATTCCGAACTTTACTTCCTAAACACCAATCAAACTAATTCTTTGAAGACCAAGAAATATCTACTTTACTTACTACAGAATTAGTTTCCAAAGTCTGAACTAAAGCCGAATTTAACATCGGGGTTTTAGCAATAGAATTATTAGCTAAAGTAAACAAAGGGTTAGATAAAATTCCAGCTAAAGAAGTTGCCAAAACTGATACAATTAATCCTACTTGTAAAGGACGCATACCAGGAAGGTTCCAACGAATAGGAGGATAATTCTTAATAACATCCGACATCTCTTGCGGTTCTTTTACCACCATCATTTTCACCACACGAATGTAATAGTAAATAGAAGCCACACTGGTAATTAATCCTAACAGAACTAACCAATATAATCCAGCTTGCCAACCTGCCCAAAACAGATAAATTTTCCCAAAGAAACCTGCCAGTGGCGGTATACCACCCAAAGACAATAAACAAAGACTTAACCCTAATGTCAAAAGTGGGTCTTTTTGGTATAACCCTGCATAGTCACTAATTTTGTCTGTACCTGTACGGAGAGAAAATAAAATCACACAGGTAAAACCACCCAAGTTCATAAACAGATAAACTAGCATATAAAAAATCATACTAGCGTAACCTGCTTCAGTATTAGCCAAAAGACCAATCATTACAAAACCAGCTTGTCCAATAGATGAGTAAGCAAGTAGACGTTTCATGCTAGTTTGGGCAAGAGCAACGATATTACCCAATACCATACTCATAATGGCTAAAGCTGTAAATACAAAATGCCATTGTTCCGAAACTAATGGGAAAGCTGTAACTAACAAACGAATAGCTAGAGCAAAACCTGCTGCTTTAGAACCTACAGAGAGAAACGCTACAACTGGAGTCGGAGAACCTTCATAAACATCTGGAGTCCATTGGTGAAAAGGAACAGCAGAAATTTTGAAAGAAATACCCGCAATAGCAAATACTAAAGCAATAACTAAAGCTAAAGAAACTCCACTACCTCCATTTGCTATACCAGGGGCGATCGCTGTTAACCGAGTTTCTCCACCGGACAAACCATAGAGTAAAGAAATGCCATAGAGAAAAACGGCAGAACTAGCAGCTCCAATGAGTAAATATTTTAATGCTGCTTCATTGGAACGAGGGTCACGTTTGGTATAACCAGTTAATAAATAAGAGGAGATACTCAGAGTTTCCAAAGAGATAAAAATCATTACTAACTCATCTGCTCCAGAAAGGAACATTGCTCCCAAAGTAGCAGTGAGTAGAATACAAATAAATTCTCCCAGTGGAGTACCAGTTTGTTCTATATATGCTATGGACATTGATATAGTCACAATGGCTGATAGAGCAATAATGCCTCTAAATACTATGCTCAGAGCATCAGCATTAAAGCCTCCTAAAAAACCGATAGTATTGGTACTGTCCCATTGAGTATATAAGGCCACAATTGCTCCAAAGAGACCAACCATGGCAGCATAAGGAGTCCATTTAGTAGAATTACGTCCCACTATCAGGTCTCCAACGAGAACTACTAGCAGGGTAATAAGGACTATTCCTTCTGGTAGAATAGTACCCGCATTGAGTTGGGCTGCAATATCAGAGAAATTTATCATTTTAGATAATTTGAAGTTTTCCAGTAATTAAGAATTTTTGCTAATTCATAATCCTTTACTGTAAAGGATTTTAGCTTGTATCTGGTAAACAGGGAATAGGTATGGAGGTATGGAGGGAACAAGGAACAGTTGGAAAATTCTACACTCCCCACACTTCCCACACTCTCCACACTTCCTACACTTCCCACACTCCCGACTCTTCGTTTCTTAGTCTTTGTTATCTAAAATACACAAACAAGACTTACGCAGCAACTCCAGATATAGTGCTTAAAACCCCATACGCAATGGTTTTTTAACTCTATATATAGTACCTCCCGTGTAAGTCCTGACAAATTTAGGATTTCAATAGTTTAATAGACACTATATTTTCTTGGCAAACTGTCTCTTAATAAAATTTAAAATAATTATTTTTAATTCAATATAGGCTTTGATAAAAATATATGGTATCGGCTCAAACATACTCATTAAAATCAGTATTTTCAGGAAATTATTGTACAATTATAAAATTTAAAAACAATAAAAAACGAATACAAAAATATATTAAATAATAATAATAGTTGTCTTTATTGATTTATAGTGATTTTTTGTAAATAAAATTTTTCTAGTTAATTTTGGGATACTATCTTTGATAATTATCACAAAGATAGGAAGTTTAATGTTTTCCAAAATTATTTGCTATGTAACTATTACCTGGGAAAAATTTTTCGATTACAAGATATAAACTGATTGATATTTTCCAGTTATGCTAGAGTAAAAAAATAACGAATACAACACAAGTGAGAAAAAAAATGTCCATAATGAACAGAAATACACCAAAAAGTCTAGTTAACTTAAATCAAGTTCATAAAGAAAACCTCAAAAAAAGATTGACTCATCGCCTGGAAGCAGCTAGAGCCAAAGGAAATCAAGATTTAGTTCAAATGTTAGAGGCAGAAAAACAATTACTGGACTAAATCAGATTGCTTTAATATCTAATTTAATCTACCAGCAATTATTTTTAATATTCATTAATCAGATTAAAACCCGGTTTCCTGTAGAGACCGGGTTTTATTCAGTTATCAGTTATGGCGTTACCGCGCTAGGGAATAGGGAACACAGAAGGTGGGAACAGGGAACAATAATATTAGGGAACAGTATAATATTAAAGAGTTTCAAAATATAGAAATATCTTAACCTTTGCTTCGACTTTTATATCAGTTCCTCTGACTGAAGTCAGAACCCTAAATATTGAAGTTGATTTTTTTTGGTCTTTGATTCAATAAAGAATTTATAACCATAAAAAAAGATTCGTGAAAAAACTGTAGGGGTTTGGTTTCCAAATCCCCTGACTCTAGGTTTGGAGACCAAACCCCTACCAGAAAATTTGGCAACCTAAATTTTAAGATTATTACTTGATTTCTCAATCCTATCTGGTTGGGAGTTGGGAGACCAAACCCCTACCAGAAAAATTATTACTTGATTTCTCAATCCTATCTGGTTGGGAGTTGGGAGACCAAACCCCTACAATAAAATTTGGCAACCTAATTTTTAAGAAATTTCCTTAATTATCGGTTGCCCATCTTGAATTTCTCCCACTAAAATTATATCCGCAACCCCAACAAATAAACCATTCTCCAAAACCCCAGGAATATTATTTAAACTTTTTTCCATTTCCCCAGGATTATCAATATAATCAAACTTAACATCAATAACCAAATTACCTTGGTCTGTCACTACAGGACCAGCCTTCTTCACGGCCATTCGTAATTCTGGTTGACCACCTAATTTAGCGATCGCCCGCATAACAGGACTTACTGCCGTAGGTATGACTTCTACTGGCAACAAAAAAGTAGAACCCAATTTATCTACCAATTTAGAACTATCTACCACCACAATAAACTGTTCTGCCAGACAATCCACAATTTTCTCACGAGTGTGAGCTGCTCCACCACCCTTAATCAAATTTTTCTGTGGGTCAACCTCATCAGCACCATCAATAGCAACATCTATTTGGTCAACCTCATCAAGAGTAGTTAATGGTATACCATATTTTCTAGCTAATACGGTTGACTGAAAAGAAGTAGGGATACCTTTGATATCTTGAAGTTGTCCACTTTGGAGACGTTCTCCTAAAAATTGAATCATGTAAGCAGCGGTTGACCCACTACCTAAACCCACTATAGTTCCAGATGTTACTCGGTCAGCAGCAGCTTTAGCGACTTGCTGTTTCATTAATTTTGTGGGGTCTTGTTCTGTTATCATATTTTAATATTCCCAATCGAAATTATTAGGTAAGCATTTAGCCATCAGCTAACAGCTATTGTTTTTGGTTTAAGATTGAAACCTTAAC
The DNA here is from genome assembly GCF_035285525.1 of Okeania sp. Lineage (GTDB taxonomy): Bacteria > Cyanobacteriota > Cyanobacteriia > Cyanobacteriales > Microcoleaceae > Trichodesmium. The sequence goes on from NZ_JAYKGW010000182.1 coordinate 6,090, forward strand.
CTTAAGACTATACTTTATAAACATCTTTAATTAACATAAAACTTTATGTTGATCATAGATAGCTTTAAAGATTGGTTTTTATTGCTGATAGCTGAAGTGCTAATAGCTGTTTGCGCAGCATTATCCAGGAAATGTTTACATTATTAGCACTGTTTAATTTAAGTAAACTAATTAGCAACTTCAAGTCAAGTATACTTTTTTCTCTATTGTTAAAAATACCATGATAATTGAATGGCTACAATTTAAGATTGAGGAGAGTGTCAAAAAAGAATTTATCCAAAAAGATGGAGAGATTTGGACATCTTTCCTAGCTTTACAAACGGGTTTTTTGAAAAAAGAAGTCTGGTTTAATAGCGATAAAAGTGATGAAATTATTATTATAGTTTATTGGGAAAATCGAGAGAAATGGAAGTCTATTTCACAAGTTTTATTAGCTCAAACTGAATTGAAATTTAGGGAAGCACTTGGGGTGGAAAATTACTCTTTGTTAAGCTCTAAAGAATATGAACTTGACACAACTTACCCACAGGGTCCATATTTACTTTCAGTAATTAGGGAGTAGGGAGTAGGCAGTAGGGAATAGGGTAATTAAATTGTTTATTTTAGATATTGAAATTCATATAATTAAATTTTTTGCAATAGGTCTATTTTAGTTATATAAGTATTTATAACAATATGAAATTATTCGCGATCAAAAACTGTAGGGGTTTGGTTTAGAAACCCGTTGGAGCTTGGATTTTGAAACCAAACTTCTACGAAAAATCTCACAACCTATTTAGGATTTTTATAGCTATTAGCTGATAGCTGAAGATTGACAAAATAAAGTACAGTTTGAAATATTATCGCCATCAGGGTTAGGAAAGAAAATGTTAGCTGAAAATTATTTCAATACAGCAAATAAATTGAAAGATTCTGGACAAATTTATACAGCAATGATTACTTATCAAAAAGCTTTGAGTATTAAACCAGATTATGTCGAAGTTTACAATAAATTAGCTGAAATATATTGGAGGCAAGAAAATTTTGATGCAGCAATTTCTGCTTGCCAAAAAGCAGTTAAAATTAAACCAAATTTTGCATCTGCTTATCTGACTTTAGGGAATATTTTTCAAAGTCAGAGTTTATTTGAAAAAGCAATTAATGCTTATCATCAGGCTTTAGGGTTTGAACCAATTTTTCCAGAGGTTTATGCTAATATTGGCAGTGTTTATTATAAACAGAGACAGTTTGATTTAGCTATTTTTAATTATCAAAAAGCTTTAGAGATTAATCCAGAGTTGGCATCTGTGCAGTTAATGTTAGGAAATGTATTTGCTCATATAGGGGAATTTGATCGGGCGGTTTATTGTTATCAAAAATTGCTAGAAATAAAACCAAAAGATTATAAAGCTTATTTCAAGTTAGCAGAGGTTTTTGCTTTGTATGGAAATCTTGAATCAGCTTTTGATTATTATGAGAAATCTTTATCTATTCAGCCAAATTATCAATGTGCTTTTGCCAAGTTATATACTTTACTAAAACCTGAAACTAAGAAGCAAGAATTGGAGGTATTATTTTCTGAATGGCAAAAATTCGCACGGAAAAATAATCGGAATATCAAGGAATATATTAATTTGGTAATTCCGGAAAAATTAACGATTTTTTTAGACAAGGAAAAATTAAGGGAAAAACAAAATATAGAAGCTATTAGTGTTAATGCAGAAAATGGAGTTCAATCTGGTACTTTAAATTTAATTCCTGATGAAAAATTAGATAGTTTAGAGAAGAATTACGATAATTTACCTTACCCAGATGAGGTTAAAAAAAATCTGGAAAAAAAAGGTGAAACTAAGACTTGGGAAAATCAAGAATTAAAGTCAGAGTTAGCCAAAAAATTATTAAGGTTGCTGGAAGTAGATAGAGAAAATTATCAGATTAAGTCTACTGCCTTAGACTTAATTAATCAGCCAAAAATAGAGAGTTTAGACAATATTTCTGAGAATTTACTTTTGCCAAATAAAGTAGAAGAAAGTCTGGAAAAAAAAGGTGAAACTAAGACTTGGGAAAATCAAGAATTAAAGTCAGAGTTAGCCAAAAAATTATTAAAATTTACCGGAGTAGAAACTTATATAAATCAAGCTAATATTGCCTTAAAACAAAAAAATTTAGAATTGGCGATCGCCTCCTGTAAACAAGCTTTAAAAATTCAACCGAATTATTCTCCCTGTTATGTAACTTTAGGCAATGCTTTTTATCAACAAAATAATTTAGAATCTGCTTTATATGCTTATAGTCAAGCATTAAAAATTGAACCAGAAGTTGCAGAAGTTCAGGGAAATATTGGTAGTGTCTATTTCCAATTAGGTCAATATAAACAAGCACTTTTTCATTATCAAAAAGCTGTCGAACTAAAACCTAATTTAGCTGGTATTTATTGGAACATTGGTAAACTATTTCAACATTTAGGAAAAGTTGATGAAGCTCTTGAAGCTTGGGAAAAAGCATTAAAAATTCAACCAGATATAGTCGAAGCAAACTTTCACTTTAAATTAGGTAATACTCTAGTTAAACTGAGTAAAACTAATGAAGCAATTAAGTATTATCAAAGAGCAATTAATCTCAAGCCAGATCATACCGAAGCTTATAGTAGTCTAGCTAATATTTTAGGTAAACAAGGAAATAAAGAAACAGCAATTAAATATTATCAAAAAGCACTAAATATTAATCCAGACTTCAAACATTTACATGAAAAATTAGCAAATAACTTATTGCTAAAAGGCGACTATGACCAAGCAATATATCATTATCAAGAAGCCATTAAATATAACCCTAAATCTTATGATGCTTATGCCAACTTAGGAACAGCACTTTCCAATAAAGGATTATTAGAATTAGCACTACAAAAATATTATCAAGCATTAGAACTTAAACCAAACTGGGCAGAAGTTTACTCTCGCATTGGTCATATTATTAAACAAGACAAAATGGAAGAAGCGATCGCTTTATTTGAAAAAGCCATCCAAGCCAAACCAAAATTTGTCGAAGCTCATCAACAATTATGTGATTTACTAAGTCATACAACTAAACTTGCTGAAGCGAGAAAAGCTGCCGATAACTTCTATAATCATTGTGGAGAAATAGCTCCTATTCTTTCAGGAGTTGCCTTCTTATTTTCCTACTTCCAATCAGGAGTAAGTGACATAGCAAACTCCAAGCTTTCAGAAGTAGAAAAAATCTGTTATCAGAGAGTTGAAACTTTCGGTGAAATAGAAACAAAACTACTCTATGAAATTTTCTTATTTGCCGTTCCTCACCTCAGAGATGACTTAGAACAAAACGCTAATTTTTACAAATTAATTGCCAAACAATATTATCAAAATCGAACCAAAATTTATCAAACCCCAAAAACTAATACTTCTACTTCTCAACCCTTAAAAATAGGATTCCTTTCCAAACATTTTCGTCGTCATTCAGTAGGTTGGTGTACCGAAGCTTTAATCAGAGAATTATCTCAAATTACACCAGACCTTCATCTCTATATTACAGGTCCGTTGAAGAGAGACGATATTACTCAAAGATTTGAACAAATGTCTGTTAAAACTTATTGGCCGAAAAAATATCCTCATGGCTTTCCTTCCTATGAAGAAATTACCGCCAAAATATTAGAAGATAAATTAGATATAGTAGTAGATTTAGATTCAATGACATTACCAGTTAATGTTCATATTCTCTATGAAAAACCAGCACCAGTTTGTGTTTCTTGGTTAGGTTTTGATGCACCCTATATTTCTGAAAATAACTACTTTTTATGTGACTGGTATACCCATCCTCAAGGAAGAGAAAAATATTATTTAGAAAAGTTAATTAGATTACCAGAAACATCTGTAGCTGTCGGTGGTTTTGATAGTCTTTCTGTTGATAGAAATTCTACTAGAAATAGTCTCGGAATAGACTCAGATAAAATGGTTTATTTGTGTGTAGCACCGGGGCGAAAAACTAATCCTGAAATGGTACGCGCTCAACTGAAAATTTTACAATATACTCCAGAAAGCATATTAATTAGAAAAGGTCAAGGAGATGTTGATATAATTTATCAAACTTATCGTCAAGAATGTGAAAATTTAGGTGTAGATTTTAACCGAATTATCTTTTTAGGGCAAACAAAAACCGAAGAAGAACATCGAGCAATTTATCAGATAGCCGATGCTTTATTAGACTCTTATCCTTATAATGGTGGTACTCATAATTTAGAAGCTTTATGGTCAAATTTACCAATAATAACTAGAGCTGGCGAACAATATTTATCTCGAATGGGTTACTCATTTTTGCAGAATATAAATTTAGATATAGGAGTTGCTTGGAGTTGGGAAGAATATACAGAATGGGGCATTAAATTAGGTCAAAATAATAGTTTAAGAAATGCAGTCCGCGAACATTTGCAAAAGTCAAAAAATCCAGGTAATTTAGCGCCTTTATGGAATCCTCAAAAATTAGCAAAAGAGATGTATCAGGTATTTGCTGAACTAAGGAATAAATAAGAAGAAAGAAGAAAGAAGGAAGAAATAATAATTAATAAGTAATAATTAATAATTAATAAGGGTAAGCATTTAGCCTTCAGCTATTAGCTATCAGCTATAGTGTTTTAAAATGAGATGTAAATCTAGATTGAGTTTTTTTTATGGTAAAAAAGCGCTGTATTGAATGCCATATATCCTTATGTTTACTACTATTTAATGTTGTTTTTCCTTCTTTACTATTCCCTATTCCCTAATATCTCATAAATCATTGCTTATCCCTATGTTTCAATAAAAATAAATTAAATTATGAATCAACCCTTATTTCCCAGACAGTTAGAATTATTTCCTGTTGACAAATCAGAAAATTATCATCATCAAACACCTACTTTCTCTGATAATTTATCCCTTCCCATTCATAGATGGTTTGGTTATTCAGCAGGATTTTCTGCTAACTGGGTAAAAGAATTAATCCAAACAGAAAAAGTCAAAAGTAGACAAAGAATAATCGACCCATTTGTAGGTTCTGGAACTACACTTTTAGCTGCCGAATTTTGTAATATTGAAGCAATAGGAATTGAAGCTCATCCTTTTGTTGCCCGTATTGCTCAAGCAAAACTTTATTGGAGAGAAAACTATCAAGATTTTAGAGATTATGCAATGGGTATTTTGGCAAATGCTCAAACTATTTACCAAAAAGAAAATATCAACAACTTTGACGATTATCCAACTTTAATTCATAAATGCTTTCCTCCTCTAATTTTATCCAAATTAGATAGTTTGTTAAAAGCATGGAAAAATACTGAAGATAATAGCTATTTTTCTCAACTTTCATGGTTAGCACTAACTGGAATTTTAAGAGAATGTTCTCCTGTGGGAACTGCTCAATGGCAATATGTTTTACCAAAGAAAAATAAAGCTAAAATAACTGACCCTTACGAAGCATTTTTAACTAAGATTTACTTGATGAGTAGTGACATGGCTAAACAACAACAATATCAATTAAATAAGAGAGCAATATTATATTGTGAAGATGCTAGAAAATGTAATTCAGTTAATAATAAATGGGCAGATTTAGTCATTACCTCTCCCCCTTATGCTAATAACTATGATTATGCAGATGCTACTAGATTAGAAATGAGTTTTTTTCGAGAAATTAACAATTGGGGAGACTTACAAACTGCTGTACGTCAATATCTAATTCGTTCCTGTACTCAGCATATTTCTGACTTAAATAAAGAGATTGATAATATCCTCGCTCAACATAAACTTTTGCCAATTTATCAAGAAATTACTGAGACTTGTCAGTTATTAGCTGATGAAAGAAAAAATCATGGAGGTAAAAAACCATATCATACTATGATTGCTGCTTATTTCAGTGATATGGCTGAAGTTTGGATAACTTTGCGACGGCTAACTCAAGAAGGTTGTTTAGTTTGCTTTATAATAGGAGATTCTGCTCCTTATGGCATCTATGTTCCAGTGGACAAATGGTTAGGTAAGCTAGCTATTTCTGCTGGATTTAAGTCTTATAAATTTGAGAAAATTAGAGATAGAAATGTGAAATGGAAAAACCGTAAACATAGGGTTCCACTTCACGAAGGAATTCTCTGGGTGGAAGGATAATATGGCTAAATCTCCAGCACATCAATTTGGGCAAATTATTGGTGATATTTTAGAAATATCTATTGAATCTATATTGGAAAATTTTGCTAGAGAAAATCAACTTTATTTAGATAAAAAAGGTTCTCGATCGGCAAGGAAAGGAAAAAAAGTTAGTTGGGTAGACTTATACGGAAACCAGCATGATTTAGATTTTGTATTAGAAAATGCAGGTAGCGATACACAAATAGGAACGCCAGTGGCATTTATAGAAACTGCTTGGCGTCGCTACACAAAGCATTCTCGAAATAAGGCACAAGAAATTCAGGGAGCTATTCTCCCACTGGTTGCTGCTCATCAAAATGCTGCTCCATTTATTGGAGTAATTTTAGCTGGATGTTTTACTGAAAATTCTTTAAATCAATTACATTCTCTTGGGTTTACAATAGCTTACTTCCCTTATAATACTATTATTCAATCATTTGAATTTGTTGGTATTAATGCCTATTTTGATGAGAAAACTCCTGATGCTGAGTTTGTTGAAAAAGTGAGTAGATGTCAAACTTTGCCTAGAGAAAATTATATTAATATTGCTAATAAATTGGTTGAGTTAAATTCAGACGTAGTTGCAAAATTTATTACCCAACTTAGGTACTATATTACTAGAAAAATTACTTCTATTAAAGTTTGCCATTGAGGCAAATATGTTTGAGTATAATTCAGTAAAAGATGCTATTAAATTTATAGAAACATATCAAGGTAACTCAGGTTTACAACCATTAGTAAAATACGAAATTCAGATTAATTATAATACAGGCCATCGCATTGAAGGAAAATTTACAGATAAGCAAAACGTCATTCAATTTTTACGCACTTATCAACTTGCTGACTTACGACCTATTATTGATTAAATTCAACAACTCGTTATTCTTCCTGACTTCCCCTCCTGGGAAAGGGGTGGGTTTACTCCCCACTCCTCTAATCCTTAAAAAAAATTTCTTCTGCAAATCCTTACATAATTTAGTCCATTTTAATGACAGTATTTTCCATCCACAGCATTATCATGATCTTCTCCAGTTCGCATTCCCCCTATCAGAGTAGAAATAATCACACATCTTTTAGGTTTATCTTGATTTTGGGGTTTAATGGCTATACGTCCTTGTGCTTGAATGCTAGTTTGGGTACATTGATCCGTAGGATTGTAAACTGGACAACCCTTGTAGTTAAAAAGAGCGCGATAGATAGGGTCTGTTTTGTTGGTAGTAACTTTATTAGTGTCAGGTTTAACTATTCGTAGCGTAGTTTCATATTTGTCCTTGTCATTTTTCTCGTTGTCGTCTATCTCAATACCAGGTTCCAAATATTCCCAAGTTGAAGTTGGCACATCGTTGGGGACTGTCGTTGCTTTATGTACTGCCCACTTAATAACAGGTTGACCTTCTGCATTGGTGGTTTCTTGGAAACTTGCTTGCCAAGCGGTTTTATCTCTCGTAGCATTGCGTTTAGCTTTCAACATAGCTTGATATATTCTATCATTGGAGGTGCGGGTGCGTTGTCTATTAATAAAAGCATTCCAACCAGGGGCAGCGATCGCTGCCAAAATACCAATAATGAGAACAACAAATATTAATTCTAACAGACTATATCCTGTTTCTGGTTCTTTCAGTGATTTTTCTGATAGATTTTTAATAAGAGTTGATTTGACAAATCGCAATGTTTTTCCGTTCATTTTCACCCTGATATCCTGTTATTTAACATTAAAGTATTTTACTGATTAATAATTTAATGTCAAACATAGAACCGGGTTATAAAATATATCTTTATAAATCTATACTATACTTAAGTATGCAAGTATGCAATTAGATTTGATAAAATAATTATGCAAGTATGGAACTGGAATTAATAAAATAATTATGCAAGTATGCAATTAGATTTGATAGAATAATTATGCAAGTATGCAATCAAATTTAATAAAACAGGGTGATATTTTTGAATAAAAAAATTGCCCTGTCGTTAACCTAGAATAAGTTTGACAGGGCAGTTATTTTGTGGTAAGTAGAGCAGCGATTTTCATTTGAATAAACCAAAGTAGGGACGTATCGCTGCGCGACATGTAACGCATTTTTGTTATGCAACGTCCCTACAGAGTTATCGCTTTTTTTCGTATGTAAATTAAATTATGGGCAATTAGTATCTTCTGCTGTTCTCATCCCACCAAGTAAGGTTTCCACAATTACACATCGTTTAAATCCATTATTTGCTGTAGAAACTGTAACAGCAAAAGGTAAGTTATCTTCATTATCTAACGCACCAAGATAATTAAAAGAGATACTTGTAACATCTTGATAAGCGGTACAATTATTATCAGCATCTTTAGTTTGACATTCTTTGACAACTAATTTAACCATTTCTGCTTTGATTTCACCATTAGCATTTAGCTTTTCTTGGGGAAGGTCTCCTATTTTCACCTCTGGAGGGTCTTTAGTAGAAGTAGGAGTGAACGTAACAATTACATCCTCCTTTTTCGACTTAGCTTGACTTTGTGCTTTTCTTAAAGCTTGAAATACTGCATCATTAACCGTACGAGTGCGTTGTCTATTAATAAAAGCATTCCAACCAGGAGCAGCGATCGCGCTCAAGATACCGATTATCAGAACTACTACTACTAATTCTACTATAGAAAAACCAACAGTAGATGTCTTTGAGCGACTGCGTAGTAATATTTTTAATAAATTCAAAGGTTTCATATTAGTTAATTTTTCTTACAAATTGTTTGATACTCAGGACTGACGCGAAGGCATTATATAGAGTCTTGGTGCGTTGTGCTTTGTACGCTATTACATGTCGCGTAGCGTTTCGGCGCTTGAGCCGACATATAAAGCGGAGCTTTGCAGAACACAAAACACACCCTACCAATAGCATTTATGCGTAAGTCCTAATACTTTTAGAAACTGGGTTTCTTTCCATAAGTCCTAAATTAAACTCTCTCAGTGTCAGTATTTTGCTCCCGTGGGTGCATCTTACCAAAATGAAATCTGCTGTATTATCTTGTTTTCCCTAAGTCCTATTATTGTTTCCTAAATTATTCTGATGTTCCAAAGCCACTACGCGCTCCCACTTGAGCAGTTGCTTTTGGGCAATAGGTAGTATTCTTATCACTACAGTCAGCATTGTTTGCTTGCATACGACGTAAGGCATCCCCTCGAATTGTAATTTTAGCTAAATTGTTTTTGGTACTCACTGAGTCTAGAGTAAAGCCTTCTATGTAATTAACTAACACCAATACATCTTTAGTGTAGGTTTCATTTTCTTTTGTCCAGCTTTCGGGATCATTATTATATTTGCTATAGCCTGCATCTCGCATAAATTTTTTCTTTTCAGTAGTATTACATATAGTATCATCCCTACCATTAGTACCACAAACATAATTATTATTTTGAGTCTCTGTTACCCCATCCTGTATTTGAAACCTACCAATACGCTTGGCGCAATTACCAGTTCCAGGTTGACACCATGTAGTATTATTATCATCTATCAAATAATAGGCAACTAATGACTGAACAAAGGTATCATTACAGTTTATTGGCTCAGTTGTATCTGTACAAATACTACCCGACGGAGCTAGTGCATCTTCAACAAATTCTCGCTTCCAAAATACTAGAATAGGCTCTTTTTCTCCACCAGCATCTTCTGAGGGTGGATGTGGGAGTTGAGCGATGAAATTATCAATGGTTGTTTTTTCATCTTCTGTTTTGCCTTCCTTATTCAAGTCATAAATATAAAACGCTTGACTCATATCCTGAACAATATAATCAACTGCTGCTTGTAACTCTTGTTGACTGTTCGTCTTTGCCTGTTCCTTTATATCCCTGTCTGTGATATCCACAACAAAAGTCAAAATTGGGACAATGATTATCGTTGCCATGATTGTAGCAACTAATAGTTCTACCATGGTGAAGCCACTTATAGAGCTGCTTAACTTTTGCAACTTGCGATTTAACGGGGTTTTTATTAGTAATCTCAGTAAATTGTCGATCATAAATAAATACATTCCTAATTGTTCAAAATTTATCCCTAATGTAAGTTCAAATTGCTATTGGCAATCTCCTCCTCCTAAGCGATCGCAAATTTTTTGAAATGAACCATTGAGTGATTTTGGAGCTATTTCTACTTTAGTTACAAATAGAGGTCTTTCTACATCACCAGACCTAGTTGCTAACCCAGCGTTATTGACAGTAAATGGTACATCTTGATTTGATAATTTTACAGAGCTGGCAAAAGCTTTGGCTCTAAAAACTCTTACCTTTAAAATATAACCAAGTTTTGACTTAGTAGCTGAATCAGCAGTTAGTATTTGGTTCTTGTAATCACTATCTGGCAAATCGAAATAAATTATTGCTCCATGAACCATCATATCTGTTAGACTCTCAGGAGTACATTCACCATCACCATCACCATCTACACAATAAAATTGACCTAGCACTTGGGATATTAGTGCTGTTGGGCAATATTGTAGATTATTGCCATCAGTCTGGGAACATTCTGTCAAAGCAGTAGCTGAAATTTGTTGGTCGCTGACAAAGCCTTCTGGTGCAGAGAGTTGCCCTTTTCTAACAGCATCAATATAACTCCTCGCTGCCTGTGTTGCCAGTTCTACTCGTCTTGCCTGAACGCGAGTCCCCACTGACACAGCAATAATAGGAGCAACTGCACTCATAATCGCAGCTACTATTACCATTGCTATCAACCCCTCAATCATGGTATAGCCTGCTTCTGGGGAAAAGAAGTTATTTTTTAGTCTTTGTTTAAGTTTCATAGCAGTTAATCCTTTTTTTTATAAGACTTACCCATGAACGCTATTGGTAGGGTTTTTTAGCGGTAGCGTAACGCACCAAGAATCTATATATAGTGTCTTTGCGTAAGTCCTGTTTTAGTTAACTTTTACTCGTAATTATCACAATAGTAACCATCGTCTTCTTTGTCTGGACGATCTATGGCATTGTCACTACCTACTTTGGAACTACTTTGGAAGATAACAACGCTTTAACCCAGTCATCGTCCAAACTTACTTCCCGATAATATCTGTCTGGTTCACCACTTGAGTCTTCACCACTCTGCTGTTGAGCGAAGTAGTCAGGAGCTTGGGAAAGCAAACCCACATCATATCCCCAGTTACGATCTGGTGGTAGGAAGTATCCTATTCGAGCGCCTGCATTGTTAACAGTATAGTTGTTAAGTTTATATGAACCTCTATATCCAAAACGACTATTTGCACCTTGTTGACCGTTTATACCATTAGGTGGAAGTTGTGGAAAAGGTGCGGTAGCATAGGCACTACGATTTAATTGAATAAAACTACCAGTGATGTTAGTATCAGAATTATTACTATTACCTGTTGCCCAGTTTTCTAGGAAACGAGGCAAGTTTTGTAAACCACCATTGGCTTCTGGAGGACGAGGAGGTACGTCACCAGACCCTACTACTAAGTTAAATGTTGTACTTCCAGAAGCTCTGGTTAGCCATTTTGATGTACTGTTTAGCGTTTTATTACTCAGATTTAGGAATGTGGGTTGTGTCGCTTCAGGAGTTGTTGTTGGTAAATAATTTTGCAGAACAGGTACTAACAGAGGTTGTTGCACTGTTCCTACATTTGCGCTGGTCTCCACTAATGCACGCCAATAAAACAAAGGGTAGGTGTTACCATAATCTGCGTCCGCAGTTGGGTCGGTAATATTGCTAGAAGTTCTAAACCAAAGAGCGTTAGAAGTTGTTGGAGGTACACTAGGATAGGTATACAATGCAACTTTTTTAGAAGAATCTATTCCCAGTGGAATCGCTACACCATTTGCATCTAATACTAAGTTATTAGTATTTCGTTGAAATGCTATACGACGTGGATAACGACGGTCATCAGGGTTTAGTGCAGGGCGAGCGGTAGTACCTGCAATTAATTTATTGACACTTTGGTTTACTACTTGACTTGCTATTTCTTTACCAGTACCATCACTTAGACCTACAAACCAATCAACAGGTTGACAAGAGGATACAGGCAACTTACGACACATCTCCATTACATACTCTGGAAATTCTCCCCGTCGCTGAACAGGTGTTACATAGTTATTAAAATAAGAACTGTTGACAGCATCACCAGTATTAGTGGAGTAGTAACTATCTGTCATTGGTGTAACTGAATTTGGAGTAGGAGTAGCACCGTCAGTTGGGTTTCCCCCAGCGTCATAGGTTACTTCATTTACTGTCGGAGGTGTACCTGTTGCGGTAAAGTAAGAACCACTACTTAAACCATTAGTAACAAAATTATTACCATAGAAACCGTTTAACATCCGAGCGCCAGCAACAGTAATATTAGCTTCAGGCAAAGCTGCGTTTGTAATAACACCATCTCCATCCAAGTCAAAACCTAATACTCCCTCATCAATATCTGTCTGGTCGCCGTCACCATTTAGGTCTGTAGCTGCTACTGTTTCATCTAAACCTAGACTTGCATCTGAAGTATCATTGGTATTAAAGTCATATCCTGTTTGTGTGCTATTAAATACAACCTTAAAATTACCAGCATTATTTCTGAGATCAAAATCTCCTTCATTACGAAAACCAGTCCGAAAACCTGAATCTAAGTCATTAGGATTGTCAGACAACAAGGTAATGGCATCTGCCAGTACATTTGCCGGACGCCAACTATCCCCTGTGGTACAACCAGAAATCCTGGGGTCTCCTTTGCGACAAGCAAAATTCTGATTTATCTGAGCTGCGGTACGAGTGTAAAAATTGCTCCAGTTAGTTGTTAAGTCTTGAGTAAACTCTTGTTGAGTGTGAAGATTAAACTCACCGTGGATATAGACTGGTAAATTGCTTACCAAAGTCAAACCTTTTTCCTTCACAATATCTTCTACTTTACTAACAGCAGTATCATTTTGACCATCATCATTTTGATCATTCCTTGCTAAACGTTGACCATTAATCAACATGATACCATTAGGTCGTCGAGTCGGATCTAATTTATAATCTGTAGCACTAAGAGCAGCACTAATATCCTCATCTATAGCATTATTATCTGAATTAGGTGTGCGATCGCTTCTATCTGGTAAAGCATCATCACGGCTAACATAAATAATACCACTATTTGGCAGCAAATATTCTGGTGACGGTCCTGTAGTTATCGAAGCATTGAACGGAATCTCCTGCTCTCTCATTTGATTCAAATCTAGTTGAGTCAAACGAATTTCTAGAGGTTGCCGTTCCTCTAAGAACAAATCATACTTTGATGTTAAATTTGCCGGAGCTGCCAAAGTGCTAGCGAGGGTAAAAGTTTCATCCACAGTAGTTGTCGGATCGTCAGCATCCATCGCCTTTACTTGTCTAGCATCCAATAGAGTTACTTCTTTGATAACACCATGATTGATTGTTACTCCAGTTGAGGGAGTAGTAGTAGGAGCAAAAGTACCTCCCGCCAATATGTCTAGAGAGCAAAGAGTAGAATCTATAGCTGCCTGTTCTTCTAGGGTAAGATCGCCATTGTCAGATAATCTTTTTAAAGCTTTTCGCAAAGGTCTATTAGCAAATCTGCCATCTGGAAAAACCATATTCGCTTGTTCTGCGAGTGCAGTTGGAGTTGTATTAGAAAATAAACCTGTAGCCGCAGTAAAAGTTGCTGTCGTTGGTCTAGCTGTCTTGGGTGGTGGGTAAACTACACCATTATTAGATTTACCATTTGCTGTTGCACCAAATCCTACATCTGGTAATTCTGTACCTGTTGGTGCGAAGTTTGCTGCTGTTATGCTGCTCGTTGGATCGTAGTAACTACTAATACAAGCAATAGGTTTTTGGTCATTGTCTACAGGATCGCCATTAGGATTGATGGGGTCTTGTGCGTAGTGATATAAAACTGTTGCCCGCATCTGGAGATCACCCTTCGTAGGTGGAGCATTTGGACTAATGAAAGCTGAAATATCTTGCCATCCGCCCCCAACAAGATTGGCATTGTCATAGACTAGACCATTAGCACCAGGTGACATTGGCATTGTATCCGGCCAGACAACTGTATATTGTTCAGTTACTGTGGTAGTTGCCGGGTCATCATATAGGGACTCATCCACTGTTGTCGTTCCTGGATCATCTATTCTTGGAGGTGGCAGAAAAGAATCAGTACGGGAATAAATTCCTGCTCCTGTAACTATACGCAAACCACCAATACCATCTAAACTCGCTTCTGGTACTTGCCCTGCTTTCCTTTCCCAGAAACCATTCCGAGCTGTAGAACCTACAGCAGGTAGTTCTGTTACACGAGGTATACGAGTACGAACAGGAGCATCAATGAGGTTTCCACTGTCATCAACCCATTTTCCTCCTGTTGTTTGTTCGGAACTAACAAACTCCGAACCATTCCACCATGTAGCAGGTAGATTATTTCCTACAAGTATACGTTCTCCCAAAAATTGTTCTGGGCGATCTTCTTCATCATTTGGTACTCTAGCTTGTAATTGATTTACATCTAAGGTTATTTTAGTTTCAGTATCTGTGGGCAGTATCCATTTGTCTGGTGGTCGAAGTGTATCCCCACTACCTTCTGGAGTTTCTGTAGGGTTATAATCAACTTTAGCACTTACTTCTCCAAAAGGCACTTTTCTAGTTCGATCGCGGAAGTAAGTGCCTAGTTCTTCACGACGTATTTCTGTTCTCCTCTCTGCATCATCCGTTCCTTCGTCTTCCATCCTTTGATTTACCTTTTCTATTACTGCTTCTTCAGGATCGGTTGTTTCCTGTTTTTTCATCTGATCTTCAACCATAACACTAATGCGCTTTTCGTATGCGTTATTGTTATATATTGTATCGTATGCAGTTTCATTATTAACAGACTGATTTGTAGTGCTAATCACTTGATCTGTTTTGACATCACTCCCATTACCCTGAAATAAATCCACTGCCACATTATTTCTCTTACTGCTACTTGACATTCCATTCACAACATTTCCCCCAACAATTATCTTGCTATTTTCTGCTTGATAGAAGCAAGACTCATCACTACTTACCTGGTAGGAGCGTAAAACGTTGTTATAGGGAGAAACTACTAAATTACTATTTGTTAACATCCTCCCATTAATGCGAAAGGCAGGACCGGGAGATATTTCTAGATCGTCCTCATATACTACAGCGTTGTTAGTTAGAGGCAGTCTTTTCCAGTCTTCTTGATATTCCAGAGCTGTAATACCTGGATTTACTGCTTTTCCATTCATTGGAACAGTTATAATATAAACAAAAAAACTTTTGGTTAATTTACCATCTAATTTGTACCAACCAGAATCTCCTACTAAGCTAGCACTACTACCTAAAGCTCCTTCACAACCTTGATTTTGCAGCACTCCCAAAGGTGACATTGGTGGAGTTCTGGCTTCTAGAGGTCTTCTTTTTCTCTTAAATTCAGTTCCATTACGTGGGGTACGGAAAAAGATACCATAAATTGTGTAGCTATCATTAGTTTCATCGTTGTCTGTATCAACAGGAAATCTCCATGCAGTTGTAATTTTTTCATCATCCTCTATAGTATTATCCTCATCTAAGTCGTAACTTACCTCTAATTTTTCTTCATCCCCAAATTCATATCTATTACTTGCTAAAGTTGAGTTAAGAACATCATCTGATGGTGTTTCTCTTGGTAAAATAGGGTCTTCTCTCAATAAATACTGAATTTTAGCTCTAGCTCGATCTAGAGCAGGAGTAGCAGCACTGAGAGCTTGCTGACTTACCCTCACGTTTCGAGCTTGTTCTGCTCGATCAAAAGAACGAAGCAATATTGCTGTTGTCAGTAACAATACTACTATCATTACCATTGTGGCTGTCGGCAATACAAGTCCAGCAATAGAAGCATTAGCAATATTTTTTCTGCTCAGAGCGATCGCTCTTACTAATGCCTTTTTTAGTAGTCTTAATTGTTTGCCTATGGTTCTGACTATGTTGTTAATGTTTTTTAATATACTATGGTAATACATACACTATTCCTTGGCCTTTAACATTATTGTTATTGTTAGATTAAGATTTGTTATTAAGGGTTAAGATATTAGTTTTTATTGTGCCCATATTGACTCGAAAAAATCACACTGCTAAAGTTTAATTCTTCAATGTAAATATTTTAGATTTACTAAACTAAGAGAAAAACTGTTCTACTTCATTTTATTCTCAGCCTACAATTTATTCTACCTATGCTTCAGTTTGTATGTTTTGCTATTTTAGCATATTCCTAAAGGGAGGAATAAAGGTGAATATAATCACAAAATTATGATTTAACTAGGGTTTGCTGAAAAAGTCTTATTGTTAAAGTAGGCAGTAGTCGAAATTGAATTGATAAACCACATAGGGTTTGCTGAAAAAAGCAGAGTGTGGAGAGGGTGGAAATACGGAGATAGTAGAAGCAACAATTTTTTACCCTTGAGTTTGCTTAAAGTCCTAACTTTTTGGTAACTTGGGCTGAAAAATTTGCACTTTTTATAGCCTTTAAAAAGGCTATAATTATTAGTATTTTATTAATTGATCATGACCTCTCCCTGAAAGGGAGAAAATTGCCTAAAAAGAAAAGATTTATTTTTTCCCCCTGAGAAAGGGAGGTTTCAAAGCGCGAATTATTTAATTATTTAATTATTTCGGTAAAGACTATTATATTTATTTAGGAAGCCCCACATAGATAAATATAACTAAAACACTCTTGGGATGTCTTATTAGAGGTATCTACTGTGGTCTTAAGAAATTAAAAATTCTGTAATAAAGTTGACTGTAGCTGATAATTGAAATAGCAATTTTCTAGATTTTTATAATTTTAATAGCTCTAAATTAAACTCATAAATACTATCTAAGATATATTGTTTCTGAAACTCATTAAATATTTTATTAAATTTATCAGAGCCAGATTTTTTAATTTTACCGCTTACCCTTCTTCCCGCCTTTTCTGAACTCAAATATTTAGCTACTTTCCCATAATCTGCTATCATTCTCTCTTCAAATTCTACATTTAGAAAATCACATATTTTTTTGAGAATAGCAGCAGGCTCTACAACCAGTTCCTCATAATTAACTAAAATATGATTAGATTTGTGAGAATGCTTCAGACTAATTTCTATTGACTCTTTCCATCGTTTTAAACAAAAGTCTATATCCCATGGTTTGTGCCATTCTTGAGGATATTTATGAGTCACTTCATACAGGGAAGCTACCACATCAGAACCATTTCTTAAAATATGAATCATTCTGGCTTCAGGCAACATCTTTTCTATATAATCTAAAGAAAGTAGATGCTCTGGTGTTTTTTCCAACCACACACTCTTACCTTCTTCTAGAGTTAAAATATTTAATACTTTAATAAAGCTACGAGTATATAAATCTAGAAGTGGAATCTTAGGGAAATATTCTAACATTTCTGGACGATTAATTTCATTTTTAAAATATTGATTTAGATGTTGTTTTAAGTGCCGTGAAATTAATCCCAATTTTTTTCTATTTTTACCTATTCCATAAAAGAAAAATTTTGTTTCAGGAAAAGAAGCTATTGCAGGGTGAGTTGCCAATAGACTTTGTAATAATGTTGTTCCAGAACGAGGACATCCGAATAGGAAAATTGGTGCTTGAAGTTTTTGTTTCATAATTAACAATAACAATAAACTAATCTAATAATATAGTAATCCTAAATAGGTGGTGACAAATTAAAAGGTAAATACAAAAAGCTGAAACTCTTATTTATAGCAGTTAAGCGTTCCTTGTTCCCGAAAAGCTTTTGAATTTTGTACACGAATCAAATAGGATTGCTATATTATTTATTCAACCAAACTTGTACAAAATACTACCAACTATGCCATATATACGAACGAGTTCTTAATCGTACTTTCTTTGTGAAATTAAAGTTGAGCCATAACTCGTTTTAAGTTAAGCAAATTAGATAAACTTTCCTGATACTAAGGGGTTAACCTTTACTGTTATTGCGTTATTGTAATTGGTACACTAATGGTAGTTGTCTACTCTACCTGATCGATAATGTTTCAGTACATTTGAAAGAGTCATGCTATTAATCAGCTTAAAAATTATCAGCGATCTATTTTTTGTTTTTGGTAAATAGATAAAAACTATAAAAAGGACTGAGGAAGCTACCCCAAAAGAATTCTAATTCAAAAGCTGGAATTAAATCTTTTCTAACTCGACCACGGTACTTAATCAAATGCAGAATTATCCGGCGCGAACTTCCCAATAATGTTCTTACAAATAGCATGGGTTTTTCCCAGTTTTTAGCATTAATTGTTAGTAGGAAATAAGTTGGTAAACCACAAGCACGACTTAAGGATAATAAATAATCTTTTTCTAATCTATGAGCAGGTATTTTATGATAACTTTCCATCTCAGGGTTGTACCAAATTTCCCAACCATTCTTGTAGATATATAATAATAATTCATAATCCTCTGAAGCCACCATTGAACTACCAACTCTACCACTTAAAGTCAAGCGATCAGGAACAGATTCATTCCAAGCTTTTTTACTAATTACTAATGAAGCTGTGGTTGGTAAATTCAACCTATTTGGTTCAAAAAGAAGGGGTTTAGAACCATGTTCTCTAATAGACAAAAAAGGGTATACTTCTTTATATTCTGGGGGTAATTCGACTTCAAAATCACCATGAATTTGACCACCTATTGCTCCAGCTTGAGGATGAGTTTGACAAAAAGCATAAGCAGCAGATATCCAATTTTCTGTGGGCAAAACATCATCATCTAGAAAACCAATATAATTGCTTTTTGCTTCTTTAATAGCTTTCAAACGAGCAAATGCTGCTCCTTGTTGATGTTCAAAAAAGTATTTTATAGAGACAAATTCCGAAAAGCGAGATTGATAGTCTTGAACTATTTCCGAAGTATTATCGCTACTATTATTATCAACTACAATTACTTCCCAAGAAATATTTTCTGTATTAATTTGCGCTCGCAACTTCTCTAAAACTAAGGGCAATTTATTTGCCCCATTATATGTTGGTATAGCAACGGTAAAATCTAACATTATTTTTCACACTTAAACCTATTTTAGATTCTATTTCATCAGTATTCTAATTTAGAGCAACTTTATTCAAATAACCACTTTTCAATATCAAAATATAGCAGAAGAAAGAAGGAAGAAGGAAGAAGGAAGAATCTGGCGTTGTCTGAGTTTTCAGCTTTTGAACTGTCCGCGCCCTTTGCTTCGACTGCTGTAACTATATACTACTGTATAATATCATGTCTGGTAGCATCGGTATTGCAAGTGAGAAGGAAGAAGGAAGAAGCTTTAAGAGAAGAAAAAAACCTTATATGGCGGTAGATATTTCTCTAACTTTTACACTGGACTATACTAACGGACATGATATAATAATTATTAATAGTAACAATTTCAATGGAGACAGACTACTACTAAGCCAATATATTAATTCTGGTAATAACCCAACTTTTCTAGCAGTTCACCAGCTTCTAAGTATATTTGTTGAAGTTGTTCTTCTGATAATTCCCTTTTCCAATTACCAATAGAATCAGTTCTAGCTTTACTAACAACTGCATGAAACAAATTACGAGATTGAGAACTAGAAATACCTAAGTAATTTAACAGGCGATCGCCTTCTTCTATGGGATTATTAACTAAAGATTCATATCTCAGTTCGTGATATTTTTCTGGCCGAAAATTGGAGAAAGCACCCAACGCTGTTTCTGTATGCCGTCGCCAAGCCCAGATACAACGGTGAATATCTGTAGTCTCTTGAAATTCTTGACGTCTGTCTACCTCTACCCAAAATCTCGGATAAGGGCCATAGGGATATCCTCCAGACTCACGTTGACTTGATTTGGCCTGAGCTGCCTGTAACCAAGGTTTTTTGCTATGGGAAAGAGCTGCATCTCTACCATCTCTAATAATATGGATAAATTGAGCTTCAGGAAATGTAGTGGCCAAAAAATCTATGAGAAAACAATTACGAGGGGTTTTCTCAGCAAAACGAAGGTCGGCATCTAGGTGGAGTCGCATTAACCAACTATAAACGGAACCATAAAACCATTTACCCTTTGTTATTCCCCAATTTTTTTCATAGATATAGCGAGCAGCAGCTTTTGTGGCCACAGGTTCAAAATGATAAGAAATTTCTGGCAGGGAACCTAAACAAGTCCCCAGGAAAGTTGTGCCAGAGCGGGGAGACCCAATAATAAAAATTGGTCGTCGTAAATTTGGTATTAGCAGAGAGAGCAAGCGACTGGAAGAAATAGGACGTTTTCGAGATTGATATTTTTTCCGGTCTTCTTTTGCAGTTTTTTTAGCCCATTCTAAAATATTTGACCAGTTAATTTCGGTAGTTTTTGGGATATTCTGAAGTTTCATATTTAATGATTTTTCACTACATTTTGATAAACCTTTAAATGTTGATTAAAAATATTAGAAATAGAAAGTTTTTCACGCAAACTTATTAATAAATCATTAGGTTTTTCTTCTGTTTCTACCATTGATAATTCTTCTTTGATAGCTTCAGCCAATGCTTCAGCAGTATAAGGTTGGAAAGTTTGAATTGCTCCTGGTTCTATTTTATTATATTCTGCTATTTGAGGTAGATCGGAAGCTAAAATCGGACGAGCTAAAGATATCCAAGTTGATAAGGAACCAGAGGCTGAAAGAATTTCAAACGGACAGACTGCCAGATGACTTGCCATTAGATAAGTTTCTAAATCTTTTTCTGACAAATAGCCAGTTACTAATAAACGGTCTGCTACTCCTATTTTTTCTGCTAATTTTAACAGTTCTTGCCAAAAATTCTCTTGGTTTGGTGCTGGTTCTCCAGCAAATACAACTTTAATATTTTCTGATAATTTTGGCATAGCTTCAATCAGTAATCTATGACCTTTTGACCTAAAAATAAACCCTTGCAAAGTAATTACTTTAAATTTTTCTAAACCTAAAATAGAGCGAGCTTCTGGAGGGCTAATACTAATATTTCTTTCCTCAACAAAATGGAAAATATTGACTAATTTTCTACTAGAATAAGGAATTAATCTTTGAGATTCTGCCTTCGTACAGGTAATAACTAATTTTACTTTTTTTAATAGCCAACGAATAGTATAAATATTTGGAATGTTATGAGAAATGTAGTTATTCCAAAAATTATTAATCGTACTTCTAAGTGATAATTTTTGAAAGTTTGAATATTTTCTTTGTTGATAATACTCCCGTTGGAAAGCTTCTAATAAACTGTAGGGAGGATAATTAGCAGGTAAAACATCGTGGATAGTTGCTACAATTGGAGCTTGACAGTTATTAATAAAAGCTTTAATATTCTGAAATTGCTGCCATTTTTTTCCCCAAGTGTATATATTGAATTGAATATGAACTACATCAGCTTCAGAAAGTTTTTTTGCTGCTTGACTGAGTAATTTTAAATTGTTCGTTGTATTAGTTGTTAATTCTACATCAGTTTCTAGTATATCTAGATGAGATTGTTTACGAGCGGCACTAGCCAAAAAATGACCATATCTAGTTACCCCACTCTTACTTCCAGCTAAACTAATATGTAAATATCCAATTTTCATATCAACAATCTCCTCACTTTTTATTAATTAAAGTTTTAATCTGCTGCTTAATTTGACTTCTTTTTTGAGAGAGAAAAAGTTTTGATAACCGGAATAGTAATTTGAATAAATTACTATTTAACTTATACCCTATACGAATCATATCATTCCAAACTAAAGTTTCAATATCAAGTATCATAGATGCTGATAATTCTGATTGCCAACGATTTATTAATTCTGGATTTAAAGGTTGCTTGGCATTAGCTTTCCAAGGTTCTCTCTCCACATTAACTGATGATGTGTTTCTTTGGTAAAAATTTAGCATTCTTGGTTCAAATTCAACACCAATAAAGTCACATATATTTTGTAGTGTTTTTTCAGATTCTAGGACAAGCTTTTCATAATAAATAGTCAAAACTGATGGTTTAATTTGGATGGGTAAATGATTGATAATGTTCATATCTTTATGCCAAATTCTAGCATCACCTATGATACTTCCAGTAGACCAATAAACTTTTCGCCAAGAATTTACAACAGCTCTAGGATCGCGGATTATATTTATAAATAATGCTGAAGGGAAAAATTTATAAATAGGTTCGATATATCTAAGATGATGAGGGGTTTTTTCTCCTACTATTTGAGCTTTTTTTAATACTGCAAATTCTTCTAACAAGAGATTAAATAAACTACCATAGTCTCTGTTTTTTTCCAAAGCTAGTTGACGAAATTTATCTTGGTTAAGCTCCATTTCCGTAAATTCAGGTAGAGCAATTATATCGGCAATTAACTTATAATAATTTTCGTCTTCATATAAGTTACCATAAACATCCTTTTTTTGCCAAAATAATCGCATAAAATGGGTTTCAGGAGCGATCGCTATCTGGGAATGGGTGTCTAACATTTCTTGTAGTAGAGTAGTCCCAGAACGAGGACATCCTACCAAAAAAATCCTTGTTTTAATTTTATGGTGATTCAAGGTCTTTTTTCTTTAAGTTTAACTCGATCAATATCATATAATAAAAGTAAGCATTTAGCTAATAGCTAACCGCTGAATATTTACCAAGAAAAATAACTTGACTATTATTGACAATCTTTTTCCTTGTTCAAAAAAATCCTTAACTTAACTGTATTGTTTTATAAATTATAGACCTTTAAAAGCGGTTGAAAATCAAGCCTCTAAAATCAAACAAAATAGCTAATAGCTAATAGTAGATGGCTGAATGCTTACAAAGATTATAGGAGAAACATATTAGTGACTATTCCTTCATTTCGGACTTTATTTATAGTTTATCAGTTACCCTATCCACCAATGGGTGGTTCTCCATTACGAAACTGGCAAAATATTAATACGATCAAAAAATATGGGGAAGTAGGAGTCTTTTCACTTTCTTATAAAAACCATAAATTTAAAACTCTTCCTGGGATTAATTCTTGGCATAATTATAATATGAATTATCGAGGGAGCTTTAATCAAAGATTAGCTAAGAAACTATCTAAATTTTTGACTTGGCGATATCCTCTTTTCGATGACGCTTATGGAGAGGTAGGAGCCAAAAAATTACATGAACTTATGAGAACTTTTCAGCCAGATTTAGCGATAATTTCTCAGCTCACTTGTTATCCATATTTACAGATAGTTAAAAATTATAAATGCAAAATTATTTTTGATGCCCATGATATTGTTGCAGATGTTTTTCGTCAGAAATCTGGTTTATTAATTGGTGGGAAAAGAAAGCTAATAGAAAAACTGCAATTAATGGATATTAGCTCCAAAGAAGCTAAGTTAATTCGTACAGTTGACCAAATTTGGGTATGTAGTGAAACAGATAGAAAAATTTTACAAGATTTATATGGAAAAAACAGACTTTCATATATTGTACCTAATGGCATTAATATTTCTGACTATGCAAATGTGAAAAACGACAATTGCTCTCTTCCCGATCGGTTAAACTATTATGAGAAAACGATAATATTTATTGGTTCTTTTGGCTATCAACCTAATATTAATGCTGCTAATTTTCTGATTGATAAAGTTTACCCACGACTGAGAAATATTTATCCAGACTGTCAATTATTATTAGTAGGAAAAGACGTACCTAAAGAACTTTTAGAAACTGCCAAAAAGTACCCTAATATTATTTGTACTGGTACTGTTCCTGATGTTAAACCTTATTTAGCTGCATCTAGTATTGTTGTGACACCTTTGTTTGAAGGTGGTGGTACTCGTCTGAAAATTTTAGAAGCTTTTGCTGCTGGTAGACCAGTTGTTAGTACCACTAAAGGGGTGGAAGGAATAAATGCTCAAGATGGAAAACATTTATTAATTAGAGATGATGTTGAAGGAATAATTTGGGCTATCTGTCAACTTTGGTCAGATTTATCTTTGGGAAAAAAATTAACTGCTGCTGCTTATGAACTGGTAAGCTGGGAATACTCCTGGGAAGCAGTGGCAAAAAAAATTGAACCAGCAGTTAAGGACATTTTTCGATAACTGAGCGGTAAACTTCAACTGTTTCTTGGCCAATTAAATTCCAATCTAGGCGATCGCAAGCTTTTACAACCAGTCTACTCAACTCATCCAAATCAATTTTGGTACTTTTCTGCATTGTCTTCAGCAAACCTTCTTGATCTTCTGGATCGTACAATAAATCGTTTGCTTCTCCTACTACTTCTAATAACCCACCTAAACGAGGAGCAATAACTGGTTTTCCAAAAGACATTGCTAAAATCAAACTACCAGAATTTAAAATATTTTTAAATGGTAAAACTACCACATTTGCTGCACTAAAATATAGATGCAGTTTACTATTATCAACAAACTCTGGGGAAATAATTACTCCCTTTATTTCTGTGGCTAATTTTTGTAATTTTTGGGCATAACTTTCATCCCAAGGTTTACCAACAATTAACAACATATCACCAGTAAAAATATCTTGATTATCTTGCCAAACCTGCAATAAATTTTCGATACCTTTATAAGGTTTCAACAATCCTAAATTTAGATATACTTTTCCAGTTTTGGGCAAATTTAACTCTTTTCTAGCTTCTGTTAAATCTATTGGTTTATGATAAACATCTCGATAATGACCGTGGGGAATAACTATAGCTTTTGCCGGATTAAATTTATATTCTTTGGCAATTGTTTCTACGGTCATTTTATTCAAACAAATTATTCGATCGACCAACTTAACAAACAGTCGTCGCGTCCATAATTCTAAACCTGGAAACTTACTATCGTGACTCAAATAGTTATGCACCGTCCATACAAATTTAAAACCAGTTAAACGAGTGATTAAAACATCAAAAAGAAACTTCAAACAGGAGAAAAAATAAAGATATTTATTCTCCCCTGTAATATAAAAAGATATCCAGTGAATATGAACTACATCACAATGCTTTTTTCTAGCTACAGCCCCTTTAAATATAGGCAATTTACCTTTGTTATAAAGCCAATGCTCTACAGATATTCCCTGAATTACTAATGCCTGAGCTAGTAAAAATTGATAAGGATTTAGAGCTTTTTCCAGATGATCATCACTAGGCACCATTAAAACTCGAAGTTGACTAGATTTATTCACAACATTTATATTCCTACTTAATTCCTTTTTTTACTAAAATTAATTTGTTCATTTGTTAAATTTTCAATTATTTTTGGTGGATATGCTCTTAATATAACCTAACAATTTTTTATAAAGTATAGGTGGTAAAAAAATAAATCCCAGGCTTTTAACAAAGATTGCAAAAATCAACCTGAAATCCGATTTTAAATAAGGATCATTGAGAGCATAAAGCAAAATAAATTTCATCACTATCAAGCCTTTTTTTGGTGTTGGTTGAGAGTCAATTGTTTTGCAAGTAAGATATTTATAAATATTTGCCAAGCTCTGTTTTTTTAGGTGTTGAAGAGATGCTGGGGCGCGTTCAAAAGCACTTTCTATTACCTTCAAACATTCTTGCCCTTGTCTAAGAGCATTAGAAGAAATTGAATTAGTAGAAAATCTGTACAAAATCTGAGGTTTTTCTACTGCCACAAAATGATATTTTTTTCCCAGTCTTAAATACAGTTCCCAATCTTGACCTCCCTTTAACGACTCATCAAAACCACCTATGTCGTTGATAGCTTCTCTTTTAATTAGAGGATTAGAACCATTTTCTAAAAAATTCCTCACCAATAGCTCAGAATAAACATCGCCATTAAAAACAACACGCCCACCATGCTTGATCAAATTTCCAGACTTATCAATATAATCAGTCCAACTATAAGCAACTGCTGCCTCTGGATGAGATTGCAAAGCATTTAATTGAGATTCTAATTTATCTGGTGTCCAAAGATCGTCAGCGTCAAGAAAAGCAATAAATTGTCCAACAGAATTATTAAATCCACGGTTACGACTAGCAGGGGCACCAGCATTTTGATAAGAAAAAAGCTTAATTCTGGGGTCTTTTATTTGAGAAACTACCTCTACAGTTCTATCTTGAGAATCATCATTAATAATGATTAATTCCCAATCAGAAAAGGTTTGTTTGATAACAGATTCTATGGTCTCTTGAATTGTTTTTTCTGAGTTGTAAGCTGGAATAATTACAGATATTAAGGACATCTTTTTTTTCTGAGTAATTATTCAGTCTTTCTCCGGTATCCACTCAGAAAATCGGGATAACCAGAGGAAAAGTACGGCTAATGTTGTAGAACATGAAGCATGATACAAAAGACTGTCATCAGAAAAATTAATGGCCACATTACTGCAATCAATTGACCCAAGAAAAATTGCAGAGGTTGGAGTGCGTCAAACAGTAGAAGTATTACTGAATCTGGTAGAGCAACTCAACTCCAAAGTCAAACAATGAGAGGAAGAAAACTAAGAGCTACGGGAGGAAAACAACTATCTTAAAGGTGAACTTGGTAAACCAGACATTAAAATTTAAAGAAGTGTAAAAAGAGACGAAATAAGGACTACCCATCTCGAAAGAAAACAGTCTTCACAGAAATTCAATGGTATATTTTCTGGCAAATTAGCTTGCAAGTTTTCTAGAACTTCCCTAATATTATCGTTACTATTATTATCAACTACAATTACTTCCCAAGAAATATTTTCTGTGTTGATTTGCGATCGCAACTTCTCTAAAACCAGGGGCAATTTACTTGCTCCATTATACGTTGGTATAGCAACAGTAAAGTCTAACATTATTTTTCACAATTTATTTCACACTTAAGCCTATTTTAGATTCTACTACTGAACTAGAATCTGGAGAAACTTTGCTCAAATAACCATTTTTCCACAAATAAAAAGGACTGATTAAACTATTAATATATAATTCCAATTCACAAGCTGCTACTATATCTGTTCGTAACTTGAGATTATACTTAACTAAATGGCGAAGAATTTTTCGAGTATCGTTTGCTGTATAAGCTAAAAAAGCTAATGGTTTTAACCAAGGTTTAACCCCCAACATTCTGGTGACATAACGACTCAAACCAATACCTCGGAAAAAAGGAATTAAATAATCTTTTTCTAATCTATGTTTAGGAATTTTGTGAGTTATTTCCATTTCAGGATTATACCAAATTTCCCAGCCAGCTTGTTGAATATAACTAATAGTTTCTGTATCTTCAGCGGTTAACATTGAGCCTGGTTTTCTACCATTTAATATACAGTGCTTAGGAACACTTTCTAACCAAGCTTTCCTCCGAACTACTAATCCTGCGGAAGGAGGTATTACCTTCAATTCTGGTTGATAAAGTAATGGTTCTTCTCCTTTTTCTGTAATTGCAAAATATGATTTAATTCTGTCAAAATCAGGTGGTAATTCTCCTGCAAAATCTCCATGAATTTGACTAGCATAAGCACCTGCTCTGGGATATTTTTGAGCAAATTCATAAGCTGCTACTACCCAATTTTCCGCAGGAATATTATCATCATCTAGAAAGCCAATCAAAGGAGACTTTGCTATTTTAACTGCTCTATTCCTAGCAAATCCTGCACCTTGTTTTTTTTCAAAATAGTATACTAAAGGAACTTGCTGCAGCCAATTTTCTTGATATTTTCTAACTACTTTTTCTGTATTATCTTTACTATTGTTGTCTACAACAATGACTTGCCAAGATATTTTTTCTGTATTGATTTGAGAGCGTAGTTGTTCTAGAACTAATGGTAATCTTTCAGAACCATTGTATGTAGGGATTGCTACAGTAAAATTAATCATAACAATTTATGTGCTTAATTAAGCCGTTCTACATTTAAAGTATATCCAATATTACCCTTATATAACAAGAGTATATTTATACATCTGTATTAGTTTCTAATTTAATGTAGTTCTATAACTATAACTATATCCTCTTGCATATCCCTTCAATTGTTATATGGTAGCGGATTAAATATTAATTGAAAATCATACACTTATCAAGAAAAATAAATAAATAACCCTATCCTAAAGTTAATGAGGATAGGGCTAAATTAGAGGGGTAAAAGGAGAAATATATCAAAACTTATTCAAGTCAATACCAGCTTTTTTGGCCATAGCTTGGATGCCTTTGTTTTCTAAAGTTTTAATTGCTTTAGTGGATAATTTTAGCCTGACCCAACGATTACCTTGAGGCCACCATACTCTTTTCCATTGGAGGTTTGCGTATTGTAATTTGTGGGTCCGAATGTGGGAGTGGGAAACTGCAAAGCCATTGTTGGCTTTCTTTCCCGTCAATTGACATTTACGACTCATTGTATAATCTTGACTATTTGACGACAATTTTCTATTATACAAACAAAAAAGGAACTTCCAAGTAAAAAAAACATCTTATTAGTTACGAAAATAGATATGAAACGCTGCGCAACATGGAAAGCGGAGCATTCCCTATACGAAAACAAATTTTTGTCGGTCCAACGTCCCTACAAGAGGTTATGTAGTAAGTAATCGGTTAACGATAAAGTAGAAAATTGGGATGATTTATATTTTGCTATTCCCTAAATGTAAACTGCAAAAATATTCTTGGTAATATGGAATCCCAAAAGGTTGCGCAAAATCCCTAATTAATTTAATTTGCTCAGGTTCGAGTATTTTTTTCCATTTATCAGGTTCTTGTGAAGATATTCTTTTTGGTATATAATACTTACCACTATCACCAGTTGTCGAAGCATCCAAGATATAGTCTGTTACTCTGTTCCAATGGAGATTGAGTTGTTTAAATAACTGCCGATATTGCTCCACTGGCTCTTGACATAAATCTTCATGTTTGACTACTATCCAGTTAGGATGATTTTTTCGCTTTTGTTCTAGTAAGACATAATAACAAGCACCCCATAAAGCTCCTATACTTGTGAAAAAATCTTTTTGGGCTTCCCTCAATAAGGATTCAAATGGCTGTAAATAGTCTTCTATAAGTTTGGGCTGATTCAAAAGTTTTTTAATAGATTTTTCTGGTTTCCACGAAGCTTGAAACCAGCTAGAAGCTAACCCACATGGGTGACGTAAAGCAATAACTATAACTGGAGTAATATGACGATCTATCCATTCTAATGCCATTAATGAATGGACATCCTTAATCATTAGTCTGCCAGGCCACCAAGGAACCTTTTTGTCTATCAAATAATGGACATCCTTAATCATCATTCTATCAGACCAGTAAGGGTTCAAAACTTTCCGACAGTAGGCTGCAAATTCTTTATCCTCATCATCAACCTGCAAATACTTGCTACTATATTTTTCTGCCTCTGGGAAAATATATGGATTAAACGGTTCGTGAAAATATTTAATTCCTGCTGC
Source organism: Okeania sp. (assembly GCF_035285525.1). Lineage (GTDB taxonomy): Bacteria > Cyanobacteriota > Cyanobacteriia > Cyanobacteriales > Microcoleaceae > Trichodesmium. The sequence goes on from NZ_JAYKGW010000182.1 coordinate 35,504, forward strand.
TGTAGTCAGGGTATAAACTATCCATGTAGTTCCACTTCTTGGCATTCCAGCAATAAAAATTGGAGGTTCACGCACGACGGCACCTAATACAGGAGCTAATACATCCAATGTCAGCTTAATTAGCTTATGCTTTTTGTCTAACATTACTACCTTGTTTTAGGTCTAATATTTTAATGAATTCTGATTATAAGTTTCTTACTACAAAACTTCATAAAAGTTTTGTAGTAAGCTTTTAGTTGCTTTTGATTATACTATTTTCCAGTCCTAAAGAACTGAGTAAAATTTATAGTGCTTTTTCGGTCAACTTAGTCAAAACCTGATTAGACCTTTCGACAAATTCTTTCATTCCCTCTGCATCAAAACCTTTTTGTGCCATCAAAGCTAAATCGTATACATGATGACAGATTTCTTTAGCTAATTCTGCTGATGGAGATTCTCCACTACCCTGAATAATACTACCTTGACTAATACTAGCCAGATTCTGAATTAGTGGATGGGCCGTATTAACTAATAAAACGTGGTCTTCGGGAAATTCTGTTTTTTCTTGCTGCAATAAAGCTGTCATATCCCGTAACCTGCGCATTGCTTCTGGCAATAATACCATTGCTGGAGGAGTAGTTTTGGTATTTTCTGATTTTAATGCTGTAGCTTTAACATTAACTTTGGGTTTATTTAGGGCTTTTTCAAATAACTCTTTTATTTGTTCACTGCGAGTTTTATTGGTAGTTGGATCGACTATTTCTGATTGATTTTCTTTATCAATTAAAGTTTCATCTAAATCTGAATCTACCCTGGAAAATTTAACATCTTGATATTCTCTTTCTAGGAAACTAATAAAGTGAGTATCTATGAAAGAATCAAGGAATAAAACTTCTAATCCTTGGTTTTTATGTAGCTCTACATAAGTTGCTTGAGATGCAGGTTCAGTACAATAATAAACCCGATTTTCGTGACGTTCTTTATTACGCTCTAAATATTCTTTGAGAGTAGTGTAAGAAAAACCTTGTTCATCAGTATTTTTAACTTCAGAATTTTCTGCTGTTACTTCTTGCCAAACATCTTCTCCTTCAGCTTGTACTTCTACTGCTGCTTTGGCATCAGTTTCAGTTGTTTTGCTTTCATTTAATTGAGCTGTAGTGCGATAAATTATAATGTCTTCTACTTGCTTTTTAAACTTATCATCATTCAAAGCGCCGAACTTAACAAAAGTACCAACATCTTGCCAGCCACTAATATATTTATCTCTCTCATCGCGATAAAGTTCTTTTAGGCGATCGCCTACTTTTTTGGCTATATAATCAGCGATTCTTCTGACAGTTCGATTACTTAATAAGGAACTCCGAGAAACATTTAGAGGAATATCTGTACTATCAATTACTCCTCGTAAAGGCATCAAAAATTTAGGAATAATTTCTTCACAATGGTCAGTAACAAATACCTGATTACAGAACAATTTAATATTGCCTTGAGTAACATCTACATCTGGCTTTAATTTAGGAAAATATAAAATCCCATTAACAATAAAAGGATAATCAGTATTGAGATGAACCCATAAAAGTGGGTCTTCTTGGAATGGATAGAGATGACGATATAATTCTAAATAATCATCTTTTGTCAAATTTTGAGTGGATTCTCGCCAGATTGCTTTATGTTTATTAACCTCTTCACCCTCAAATTTGATGGGTACTGGCATAAAATCACAGTAAGTTTTAATTAACTGTTTAATGCGACTTGGTTCGAGATATTCTTTTTCTTCATCTTGGAGAGTTAAAGTAATAGTTGTACCTCGTTCTGTACGAGTCGAATCTGATAATTCAAATTCTGGAGAACCGTCACAACTCCAATGAACAGCTTCCGCTCCTTCTTGATAAGAAAGGGTATCAATATCTACCTTTTTGGCAACCATGAAAGATGAATAGAATCCTAAACCAAAATGACCGATAATAGCATCATTATCGCTACCTTTATATTTAGAAATAAACTCTTCAGCACTAGAGAAAGCAACTTGATTAATGTATTTTTTAATCTCATCAGCAGTCATGCCAATACCATTATCAGTAATGGAAAGAGTTTGATTATCTTTATCTATTTTGATTTCTATTTCTGGATTAGTAACATCACCACTATATTCTCCAGTTCGAGCCACCATTTTCAATTTAGCAATAGCATCTACACCATTAGAAACTAACTCTCTGAGGAATATTTCATGGTCAGTATAAAGAGACTTTTTGATAATAGGGAAAATATTTTCAGTATGGATACTGATTTTACCTTTTTCTAGAGTTGTACTCATAATTTTTATCTATTTTATCTAGGTGAATTTTGTAAGCATTTAGCAGTCAGCTATCAGCTATCAGCTATTAGTTATTAACTTACATTATCACACTAAAAGGCAATTATCCTTCAAGGAGTGAAATATGAATGAAATTAGTCATCTTTAGTTAAGTTTAAAAGCTGATAGCTGTTTGCGAAGCATTCCGCAGGAAAGGAAATGCTAATAACTCAATGATTACCTCAATACTATGTAATAATTGTGATTTATTGAAGATTTTTTTCAAACAGGGATTGTACCAAACATTTGATTCGGATTTCACTACCTAAGGAAAATAATTAACAATTTATTGTTTTGAATAATTGGTTGGGTTAAGCAACAGCAGAACCCAATAACAAACTTATATCTGTTAAGTTTCATTTCTTAAGCAAACCAACAAAATTTCAATATTTTTTTATTTAAGAGTAAATTAGTATAACAATGGGGTGTAAAACTATGGCTGCCAAAGATGTTTTTCATAATGCTGTCGAAAATGCCTTAATTAAAGAAAATTGGATTATTACTGATGATCATCTTTTTTTAGAATTTGGTGGAGTCGATATGTATGTCGATCTGGGTGCTGAAAAACTTGTTGGTGCAGAAAAAGATGGGAAAAAAATTGCTGTATAAATTAAAAGTTTCATTCAAAAATCAATAACTTATGAATTTCATACAGCATTAGGTCAGTATTTAAATTACCGTTTTATTCTTAACCAAAAAGACTCGGAACGAATTTTATATTTAGCTGTTCCTGAAGACACTTATAAAAGTTTTTTTTAGGTTACTATTTACTCAGGGAGTTATTGCAGAACAACGTCTTAAAATAATTATTTATAATATAGAGCAGGAGGTAATTATAGAATGGAAAAATTAGACAAATACAGAAATTATATTGAGCAAATAATTAAAAAATACGGACAATATAAACCATCTTATGGAGAGGTAGAAGTACAAACAATTTTCGACCGGAAAAGCGACCATTATCAACTTTTAAATGTCGGTTGGGATGGCAATGAAAGAATTCGAGGTTGTGTTTTACAAATAGATATTAAAAATGAAAAAATCTGGATACAACATGATGGAACAGAAATTGGTATTGCTGGTGAATTAGTAGATTTAGGAGTTCCATCATCAGATATTGTTCTGGCTTTTCATGCACCTTATAAACGAAAATATACAGGTTTTGCTGTAGAATAAATTAGGGAATTTGAAAGTCAAAAGTCAAAAATTAAAAGCAATATTATATAGCTATAAAAGATGATTCCTGAAAAAAACCGTAGGGGTTTGGTCTCCAAACCCATTTACTTTTTCCACCAGAAAATTATTTAATGGATTAGACATCTCCAAAAATGCAAAATCAAATCAATTCTTATCCATAAATTATCAATTCTTTCTTCCTGTTCCCACCTTCTGTGTTCCCTGTTCCCTCTTTTCTAGAGATGTCTATTGGGAGAAGATTCAGGAGCAGAAAATGATAACTGCACAAACTTTTCTAGAAAACTAAAACCATAATCTACTTGTTTAATAGACCTATCATTTCCATTTTCCCAATCTTGATTTTCTTTAGCAACTGAAGCGAGAAAAAGAATCACATCTTTTTGTTTAAAACTTATCGAAGCTGCTACCTTTTCCCAATCCATTCCCAAAATAAAAATTAAATTCTAGTCATCAGAAATGATCATATTTAGACCTGGCAATAAATCAGCAAATTTACCCAATTCGCAACGATCGAGGTCATCAATAAAAACATAGATTTTCTCATTTTTTCCTACATAAACACCAACAATTTTAGAAAAATATTCGTGAAACTTTTCAATAAAAGCAGCTTCCTTTTCATAATCAGAAAACTTTTGATCGTCTGATAGCTGACAGCTAAGAACTAATAGCTGAATGGGAGCGCGTTCCGCAGGAAATGCTGATAATTAATAGGGAGTAAAAGCCGACAACTATTGTCGTTAATAAAAATAGCAGAACTACTTATCAAATCAATAAAAGTATTCAATATCACTTGATAAATTTTATGTTATAATAAATATAAATATTTTTACTCATAAGGATGAAATGTGATGGCAGAAAATCAACGGGATTTTACTGTTGCTATTCGAGCATATAATGCAGCAGATCGTTTACCTGATATAATAGATAAACTCAAAATTCAAGAAGGAACAGAAAAGATAAATTGGGAGATTGTTATAGTTGATAATAATAGCAAGGACAATACAGCTCAAATAATCGCTAATTATCAATCTAATTGGCAAGAAAAGTTTCCTCTCAAATATTTCCTAGAAACTCGACAAGGAGCATCTATTGCTAGAAAAACCGCAATGGAAAAAGCCCAAGGTTATTATGTCGGTTTTTTAGATGATGATAATTTACCTGCTCCTGACTGGGTAGTTCAAGCTTATAATTTTGGTAAATCACATCCTCAAGCTGGTGCTTATGGAGGACAAATTCATGGAGAATTTGAAGTTGAACCACCTCATAACTTTAAGAAAATAGCTCCTTATTTGGCAATTATTGAACGAGGAGATCAACCATTTTCTTATAATGAACATAAGAAAAAAGTTTTGCCACCAGGAGCTGGTATTGTTATCTGTAAAAAAGCATGGTTAGAAAATGTTCCTAAAAGTTTATTACTCACAGGGCCTTCTGGAAAATCTTTAGCACTTAAGGGAGAAGATTTAGAAATTTTATCTCATATACAAAATGGAGGATGGGAAATTTGGTACAACCCTAATATGCACCTCTATCATCAGATACCTTCTTGGAGGTTAGAACGAAATTATTTAGTATCCTTAGCAAGTAATTCAGGGTTACACAGACATCATATTAGAATGATCAGATTGAAATTTTGGCAGAAACCTTTAGGGTTTTTGGCTTATTTAGTTAATGATTCTTACAAGGCTCTATTGTACTTTATTAAAAATTATAGTTTGCTAAAAACTGATACAGTTATTGCTTGTGAAATGGGACTATTATTAAGTATTTTAGTAAGTCCATTTTATCTATGGAGAGTACAGTTATTGAGAAAAATTTAACCTATTTGCCTAGATAGATAGTCGAGAGGATGAACTAATTAATGAAAGAAAAAATCAAATTAGTAGTACCAGAGTCGGGAATAGAATTTCTAAAGTCAATATCAGATCGGATTAGAAAAAACACTTTGAGTTTGTTTGTGAAGTCAAAATTTTTGAGTTCTCTACACTATGTTTTGTTATCAAATAAGTTTGGTAGAGAACATCAAGGTGTTATTTATGGTCAATTAAAATATGATGAAGACCTCAAATCTAGTCTAGAAAGTCAATATTTATTAAGGCGTAATATTCATCGTCTTGAGAAAGGAATTATTATGAAGAATAGACGTGATGTTTTCGCTCTTGATTATATAGAAGAAACAGTGAAATGTTACGAATATGCTGTTGTTAATAACAAACAAGAAATTTCTCAATCAGATGAATTACAATGGGCGAGAGATGTTTTATCAAATTACTTTGATATTGTTAGTTCCCATCCAGTTATTGATAAAGTAAAAACTACTTTCTTAGCTCTTAATACCAAATCAAAAGATGAAAAAAAACGCATTCCTTATAAACGAGAATTAACTAATCCACCTCCGGTATCTTATGAAAATTTATTAGAGCTTTCACACAGACGTAGATCGGTGAGATGGTATTTGCAAAAAACTGTTCCACGAAATTTAATAGATCAAGCTATTTTAATAGCAGCACAATCTCCCAGCGCATGTAATCGCCAACCTTTTGAATTTAGAATCTTTGATGAACCAGAATTGGTTAAAAAAGTTTCATCAATACCAATGGGAACTAGAGGATTTAACCATAATTTCCCTGTTATTGTTGTAGTAGTTGGTAAACTTAGAGCATATTTTGATGAAAGAGATCGCCATGTAATATACATAGATGGATCGCTAGCCTCTATGTCATTCATGTACGCTTTAGAAACATTAGGACTTAGCTCTTGTCCAATTAATTGGCCTGATATAGAAGAGTCAGAGAAGAAAATGACTTCTTGTCTTAATTTAGAGCCAGATGAGCGGGTAATTATGCTTATTTCTGTTGGCTATCCCGATCCTGATGGAATGGTTCCCTATTCTCAGAAAAAAGAACTCGATTTACTAAGGAGGTATAACTAATATGATATTTGAAATTCAAGGTGTAGATTTTATCAATAAAGGTGGGGAATTAATGACTCATGCTGTTGTGCAGCATTTTGATTCTTCAGAAAAAAAGGATATTGTCGCAGCTCATTTAAGAATGGGAACTTTTGAACAAAGGGAAAAAACTTCATTATATCATTTAACGTGGGCTTATGTTGAGAAATTTCCTCAAGCTGGTTCTTTAATAAATAATCTGAGTAGTTTTTTGCCTCAAAAATTACGTCGTTCCTTCAAGTTAATTACTGCCAAAGAAGTTCAAGCTATATTGGATGCTTCTGGTTTTACTTATGGGGATCAGCAGGGAGCCAGAATGATAGAAATAATGGCAAATAGAATTAAGACCCGGAAAAAAGAAGGCAAAAAGATTATATTATTACCTCAAGCTTTTGGACCATTTAAGTCGAAGCGTGTTAGGGAAGCTTTTTTGGAAATATTAGAAAACGCAGACTTAGTATTTGCTAGAGATGAAATTTCTTATCAGTATCTTCAGGAAATTCAGGGTTTAGTGAAAAATTGCCCGCCGATAAAAATATCACCTGATTTTACTAACTTAGTTAAAGGTAAAGTACCTGAATATTTTGATAAAAAGTTGCGTAGGGGTTGTATTGTTCCTAATTATAGAATGGTACAAAGAACTACTAAAGAGATTAAAGAAAAATATATATCTTTTTTGGCTTTGTGTGTTAAATATCTCATCAAGAAAGAAATAGAGCCATTTGTTTTAATTCACGAAACCAAAACAGATTATGAACTAGCTTTACAACTACAAACTCAAGTGGGGCGATCGCTAGAAATAATTCAAGAACAATCACCTTTATATATTAAAGGTATATTAGGTAATTCTTTTATAGTTATTGGTTCTAGATTCCATAGTTTAGTTAGTACCCTTTCTCAAGCGGTTCCTTGTCTAGGTACAGGATGGAGTCATAAATATCAAATGCTCTTTGATGACTACAACTGTTCAGAATGTTTAATATCTCCTGCCGATCCAGAGGAAAAAGTATACAATGCTTTGGATATTATAGTAGAAGAACCAAGTCGTTCAGATATTATTAATCGGTTGAATGTAGCAAGTCAAGAGCAGAAAAAACTAACCTCTGAGATGTGGCAGGAAGTTGAGCAATTTCTACAATATAAATAAAAATAAATATTGTTGAAAATGTGACTCATAAAAATAGACTTCTCTGATAATTAATCTTAAACTCTTGAATTGTCTCGGTAAAAATTTAGTTTTTTGGAGATGTCTAGTACATTGGTCGATTCTTTTCAATGGCCATATTAGGAGCTAGACACTGTAATGAAATCATTAGGTTGAATTAGACATTACAGTTGCCTAACCTCTTTGATTAATTCCATCCAAGGGGCTTACCTATTCCACACCTTCCAATAATAGGCTGAAGATTCCAATATATAGGTTCCACTTCAGTGCTATCGAACTTTGTTTTCATAACACAAACTCCGATGACTCCAAGATCCATAGCATCTGCAAACTCAGATCGTTTACTGAGAATATTCCATGCATCACGCATATCAGATGACCATGATATATCGTCAAAAATGACTACAGAATTAGGGTTCAGAAATGGTAGTAGTCTATTAAAATAATGTATTGTAGCTGTTTTTTCATGGTGGCCGTCAATATAGGCAAGGTCAATCTTAGAGTCTAATGATGGTAGTTCAGAGTCGATTGCTTCATCAAACAGAGCGTTTATTACCTTGACATTTTTTATAGACTTGAGGCTTTCCTGGGCAATTTTTGCTAAAGCCTCAGATCCTTCTACTGTTATAAATTTTTTCAGGTTAGGAGCTGAAGACAGATAGATTCCTGAAATACCAGCACAAGCTCCTAATTCAATTCCCACTGAAGACTCAAACTCTCTTGCTATTAGATAAAGTGCAGTCCCCCATGTCTTGTTTTTTCCAGTCTTTGCAATATCTCTCATTGTGAACTCTAAGACCTTACCTGTTTGCGGGCGTGCATCAATGCTGGAATCATTACCTGAGCTTCCCGGCTTCGGAGAATAATATATTTCTATTCTCTTATCACCCTGACTCGCAATTTCTCTTCGCCTATCTTCGGCAAGCTTTGCTACAGCAGCGGTATTTTCGTCTACAGTCCTAGTTACCAAATAATTCAACACAGGTCTCATTTGTTTCGGCAAGCCAGTTGAAATAAGCCTAGAAACTCTTTTTATTCTGAAACCACGCATAATGGCAGAGTCGAATATTGCATTAGCTAACTTTCTGATCATAATAATTATTTTTTAAAATTTTAGATTATTATAAGCCACATTCCACACTTCAATTTTTACCATGAAAATTAGCATGAAAAACAGTAGTTTGTTAGATATCTATTACTTTAAACTTCAAAAAGCATGAGTGAATAACTAACAACTGGATAACTAACAACTGGATAACTAACTTAAACATACCTTGTTAGATTTACCCGATAACGTTCTTTTTTAGTAATAGCAACTTCCCCTACTTCTAACCTCCCTTTTCCGCGAATGGCAATTAAATCTCCCGATTTAACTTGATAACTTGCCTGACTAATTTCTTTCCAATTAACTCTTACATCTCCCCCATCAATTAAGTCTACCATTTTACTCCGAGACATTCCAAAACCTGCGGAAGCAACTGCATCTAATCTCATCGAAGCTTCTACAGTTGTTAACTCTTTCTTTTTCGGTTCTCTTATTCTTAATTCACTCAATTCTATGGGTTTAATTTTAACAGGAACCGACCGAACTTGTTGAAAATTCATTTCTAAATATTCTACCAGTTCAGGAATTACTATTGCCTGGGCACCTCGTTCTCCTAAAACAATAATATCCCCCGTTTTTTCTCTAACGATTCCTGTTCCTAACATCGAACCTAAAAAGTCTCGGTGAGTAGCAGTATCGAACAGAAAATTTCCCTCAATATTAATAGCTTGTAATTCCACACTTCGTATATCAATAGGTAAATCAGAACGAGCGATCGCTAATCTTTTTCGTTCAGCTTGAGGATAACCACCCCATGAAATTATTTCTACTTCAGTTAACTTTTTAAATATTGTTTCTGACTCAAATATTTCTGGTGGAGATAAAAAATCACTTTGAGTAATTTCCCAAGTTTTAATAGCTTGTTCAGCTAAGTCTATTATTCTGGTAATAGTATCGCGATTTTCGATTCCTTTAAGTAATTCTTCTTTTGGTAACATAATTTTTTATAAGTAAAAAGGAAGAAGGAAGAAGGAAGAAGGAAGTTAAGAGGAAAGAAGTAAGAGGAAAGAATAAATCAATTAAAGATGTGGAAAAGAGGCAGTATATTTGTCGTGCAGGCATCTTGCCGACGATGGATGTACTTTACCAAAGTAGAATCTGCTGTAGGATTTTTATGAACCTTTTTGTATCAAAATTCAGAGTTTGATTTTTTCTATAAAACTGCCTCCATAACAGTAAGCATTTCACAAGAAATGCTTCAAAAATAGCAAACCATATCTAAATCTAAAAATAGCTTTAAATAAATATCATCTTTAAAATCAGGTTTGATAGTAAGATTAAATTTACCTCAACTAATAAAGCTATTTAGAACTAAAATAAATAGCTGATTGCTGTTTGTGCAGCATTGCGCAAGAAATGTTGACTGCTGAATACTTTACTACAATATCCTCTTAAATTATAAACTTTTTACTTCCATAAAAATTATTGTCAAATCAAAATTTTCAGTAATCATAAATCTCACTTTTAACTTCTTCCTTCTTCCTTCTAACTTTCCGGTGCGGAATATCCTTGAATATTTTCTGGTTTAAACTGATATAAAGTCCGAGTCGCTAAACGAGTCAAAGCCTCCGAACCTTTCACCACAATTAAATACTTACCCGCCCTCAAACGATTACGATAAGGTAAAGCATCACCACTACCAATAATCAAACCCACTCCACCACCAACAAAAGTACCACCCATAGCACCAGAAATAGCACCCAATATACCCCCAATAAAATGATTACCAAATTCCCCTGCCCAAGCAAAAGTATTCAACCCAGTAATCAGACTAAAAGTAAGACCAGCAGCAAAACCAAAAGGTACGAGCCAAGTAATCATCTGTAGCGTTTGTTTACGGGCCTGCTCATTAGGATCGATGAGGCCATATTCATCAGCAGATTGATAACCCCGGCCCAATATAGCCACTTGTTCCATAGGCAAACTCTCTTTTTCTAAAGCAGAATAAGCAGCCTCAGCTTGAATACGGTCTGATAATACAGCGACAAGATAGTTCATAGAAATTAATCAAAGCAATCTAAAATATTTCTGACAATAGATATAAATTATAGGCCCATACTGGTACTCTGAAGGGTATAGTTGTTATCTAAGGCACAAAAAAATTAAACTGAAGCCAAAGTTTCAGTAACAAAAACAACCAAATAACCCAATTATTTCCATAATTACCTATGCCAAAAGTTCTTGTATCAGATTCAATCGATCAGAGTGGAATAGAAATTCTCTCCCAAGTAGCTCAGGTAGATGTCAAAACAGGTCTACCTCCAGAAGAATTAGTGAAAATCATACCAGAGTACGATGCTTTAATGATTCGCTCTGGTACTAAAGTTACCAAAGAAATAATAGAAGCTGCCGATCGACTACAAATTATTGGTCGTGCTGGAGTAGGGGTAGATAACGTAGATATACCAGCAGCCACCCGTAAAGGTATTGTGGTAGTTAACTCTCCAGAAGGAAATACTATTGCTGCAGCAGAACACGCTCTGGCGATGATGTTATCTATGTCTCGCCATATTCCAGAAGCTAATCAGTCAGTTGTGGATGGCAAATGGGACCGCAAAAAATTTATCGGGGTAGAAGTCTACAAAAAAACTCTTGGTGTTGTTGGCTTAGGTAAAATCGGTTCCCATGTGGCTAAGGTGGCTAAAGCTATGGGTATGAAAATATTAGCTTACGATCCATTTATCTCGGCAGAAAGGGCAGAACAGTTGGGTTGTAGTTTGGTAGATATGGAATTATTAGTCAAGGAATCTGATTATATCACTCTCCATATACCTAAAACTAAAGAAACTTATCATTCTCTGAATGCGGAAACTTTTGCTAAAATGAAGCCTACAGCTAGAATTATTAATTGTGCTAGAGGTGGAATTATTGATGAAGCTGCTTTAGCTGATGCTTTAAAAGAAGGAAAAATTGCTGGAGCTGCTTTAGATGTTTATGAAAATGAACCTCTAGAAGCTGAGTCTTCCCTCCGAGAGTTGGGACAAAAAATTGTGATGACTCCTCATTTGGGTGCTTCTACTGCTGAAGCTCAAGTTAATGTGGCAGTAGATGTGGCCGAACAGATTCGAGATGTATTATTAGGGTTGCCTGCTAGATCGGCAGTAAATATTCCTGGAATGTATCCAGATACACTGAAAAAATTGAAGCCTTATTTATCTTTAGCGGAAACTCTGGGTAATTTGGTGAGTCAGTTAGCGGGTGGACGGATTGATTCTCTGGATGTTCGTCTTCAAGGAGATTTGGCCTCTGGAGATAGTAAACCTGTAGTAGTGGCTGCTTTGAAAGGATTACTTTCCCAAGCTTTGCGAGAGCGAGTTAATTATGTGAATGCTTCTATTGAAGCGAAGGAACGAGGTATTCGTGTTGTGGAAATTAAAGATGATTCAGTACGAGATTATACTGGTTCATTGCAGCTAGAAGCAAAGGGTTCTCTGGGAAACCATGTTGTAAGAGGTGCTTTGTTGGGAGAGGATGAGATTAGGATTACTAATATTGATGGTTTCCCGATTAATGTTCCTCCTAGTCCATATATGTTGTTGACTCTCCACCGAGATATGCCAGGAATTATTGGTAAAATTGGTTCGCTGTTGGGCAGTTTCAATGTTAATATTGCTAGTATGCAGGTAGGTCGGAAAATTGTTCGGGGTGAAGCAGTAATGGTATTAAGTGTTGACGATCCATTACCTGAAGAAATATTAACTGAAATTGTTAAAGAACCAGGTATTAGAGATGCTTATAAAGTTGCTCTTTAGGTTTTTCAGTTAAGTTTTCCCTCTTAAGTGAAAATGATAAGTCGCCAAGGATTAAAATCCTTGGCTGATAGCTTAAGTCATCTGAAAGATGACTAAGTTAACTTTTTACTGATATAGCGCTTTAGGTAACAGGCAACAGGGAACAGGTATGGAGGAAGAATGAATAGCCTATAATATAAGGTTTTTAGCTATTAGATACCTCCGGCAATTTGTAAATATTAAGTGCGCACATTGCTATAACTAAAAGCTGATAGCTGAAAATGATAACTTGCCAAGGATTAAAGTTTTAGCTGATAGCTAAAGTTAACTTTGAAAATGATAACTAAAAGCTGATAGCTAAAAATGATAACTTGCCAAAGATTAAAATTTTGGCTGATAGCTAAAATCATCTGAAAGATGACTAAGTTAACTTTGAAAATGATAACTAAAAGCTGATAACTAATAGCTTAAATAACTGATAACTGAAATGACATATAACTGGTGGGAAATTAGAGTCTTATGTGACCAAAATCTGGAGGAAGTCATCTTCTGGCGTTTGGATACTTTTGGTTGCCGGGGGACTGCAAGTCAGGTTAAAGGTAATGATTGTTTGGTATTGGGTTATTTACCAGAACACCAAACTCAATTGTTGGATTTGTCAGCTCTGGCTTTAAATTTGCGTCAAGATGCTCTCTGTATGAGTTTACCTGTTCCAGTAATGGATTGGAGTTTAATCGAAGAAGAAGATTGGGCAAGTAGTTGGAAGCAATATTGGCAACCTCAAGAAATTGGCGATCGCTTTCTAATTAATCCTGCTTGGTTAGCTTTACCAGAGAAGTCAGATAGAATAATTTTGCGTTTAGATCCAGGAGCAGCTTTTGGTACTGGTACTCATCCTACTACAGAATTATGTTTAGAGTCATTAGAAATGCGTTTGGGTTTGGAACCTAATTCTCAAGCTACAATTGCTGATATTGGTTGTGGTAGTGGTATTTTGTCTATTGGAGCAGCATTATTAGGAGTAGGTCAAATTTATGCTGTAGATATTGATGCTTTGGCGATTAGATCGACTATTAATAATGGCAAATTAAATCAAATAGGGGGAGAAAAATTAATTGTTGAACAAGGAGATATTGAGAATTTAATTAAAATGGTTTCTCAACCTGTAGATGGTATTGTTTGCAATATTTTGGCTGAAGTTATTATTGATATAATTCCGCGTTTTGAGGCGATCGCTAAACCGACAACTTGGGGAATTATTAGTGGAATTTTATTGGAACAAGCTAAATCAACTGCTGATACTTTAGAACAAAATGGTTGGGTTGTAGCTACTCTTTGGAAACGAGGAGAATGGTGTTGTTTTAATATTCGGCGGTCTTAAAAGAAAGAAGGAAGAAGGCAGCTATGCTGAGGGCAGAAGGAAAGAAAAGGTTAGGAGGAAGAATTTTTTTTGATCACTGATGATTAGGACATGATATACAGCGCTTTTGGTTATTATGAGGTACACCCAAGCGAGCTTTCCAGCCCGTAGTACAAACTTTATGATGAATATTTGTACCTACCTCATAACGCGCAGAATTTGCCGTAAATTCTAACTACTCCCTAGTCTCTAATTTAAAGATAAAAGTAAATATAACCACCTAAATAAAATATATTTACTAAAATTATTAATCCCTTTCCTAAAACAGAATTAATTTCGGGAAATACCCTTAAAGTTGCTAACAAAACTAACAGAATTTCTACAAAAGCAACAATTGAACTATAATGGTTGGGATTCCAATAAGAAATAGGGCTAATAAATCTATAATTACTAAAAGGGAAAAAGTGTCGATGAGCATCATTATTATGTACTGGAAAATCTAGTAGAGAATGCCATACCAAACTAATACAAAATACTTGCATAATTTGCCAACCCAAATAGTAAGAAATTAGTAATCCAATCATAGCTAAAGGAATAGAATGAAAGGTAGCAATAACATCTTGAACTAATGGTTGATAATATGCTTCTGACCAGATTTTTGCCTTTGGTAAATGAGCAATAAATTTTGCCCAAAAGTAGAAAATAAAGATAGGAATATCCGGTAAAGTTCCACCAATTACAATAGCAAGATTAGCTTGTGGTAATTGAGGTTTAGTCAGAAGTGTTAGATTTATAATGGCATGACTTGGTGTATTCATTTCAGTTCTGTTATTAGTTATCAGCTTTTACAGTTCCCGAAAAATCAGTGAACAGTTATCAGTTATCAGTTATCAGCTTTTTTAGTGAACAGTTATCAGTGCCTACCGCTAAAGTATTCGGGTTTAAATAGTATAGCTAATTTTATTTACAGCGGTTTTCATTTCAGTAAACCACAGTAGGGACGTTGCATAACAAAAATGCGAACGTCCCTACAAGATTTTGGTGATGATGATGTGGTTAATTCATTTGAAAAGCGCTGTAAGGGATTTACGCAAACTCACTCAGAAACCCGGTTTCTATAACAAACCGGGTTTCTTTGCGTAAACCTTTAGATATTAACTGGAATCAGGCAAAGGTACTATATATAGAGTTAAAAAACTATTGCGTAACAGTTTTAAGCGCTATATGTAGCTTCACTACCTATAACAAACCGGGTTTCTTTGCGTAAACCTTTAGATATTAACTGGAATCAGGCAAAGGTACTATGATATAGAGTTAAAAAACTATTGCGTAACAGTTTTAAGCGCTATATGTAGTTTCACTACCTAATATTATGTTCGGATAATCACTGACAATAAAATCCGCAGCGACTGGAACTCCTTGAAAGGAAGCCATCTCATCGGTTTGAAATATTTCTTCCATCTATATCCTAATCATAACTATTTAACCGAACATAATATCAGGACTTACGCAAAGGTACTATATGTAGAGTGAAAAAACTATTGTACAATAGTTTTAACCACTATATCTAGTGTCTCTCCGTAAGTCCTAATAATATAAGTCCTGAGATATTAACATAAATTCATGGTAATCTTTGAGGCTTAGTATTTCCTTGATGAATATTTTCTTATAATTAATAGATATAGTTCATTTTAAGCAGTAAAATAAACATTGAAAATGGTTTTACAAATACAACCTACTAAATCAGAACCAACCGTAACTTGGACGGCACTGCCAGAAGATTATATATTACCAGATGACCCCGTGGAAAATATTCAGCAACCACTCCTAGCAGCAGCACTAACTGAGGCTTTAACTGTGGCAAAATTGACTCAACCCCAAATGTTAATTGGTTCCAATTTTGGATTAGTAGCTACAGTCAACGACAACATAATAGTTAAAGCTCCTGATTGGTTTTATGTTCCTGAAGTGGAACCTGTGGATGAGGGAGTGATTCGTCGTAGCTACACTCCTAACTTACAAGGGAAACCTGTAGCTATAGTTATGGAGTTTCTTTCTCACAAAGAAAATGACGAACTGTCAGGATGTTCGACTCTCCCTTATGGGAAGCTTTATTTTTACGAGCAAATTCTCAAAGTACCTACTTATGTAATTTATAATCCTTATAAGCAAAGTATAGAAGTGCGTAGGTTAGAGTCGGGAAAGTATAAGTTAGAGTCACCTAATGAGAAGGAACATTTTTGGATACCAGAATTAGAGCTATTCCTGGGAATATGGAAAGGAGAAAGACTAGGACAAAATATTAACTGGTTAAGATGGTGGGACAAGTCGGAGAATTTGTTGTTGTGGAGTGAGGAAAAAAATAAACAGGCAGAGCAACGAGTTGAACAGGAAAAGCAACGTGCTGACCTGGAAAAGCAACGTGCTGAAAGGTTAGTTGCTAAGTTACGAGACTTGGGTATAGACCCTGATTCATTATAATTAGGACTTACGCATTTAACTCTTGAAGCTGGCAAATTTTAGTTCATCAATCCAGTTTCTGCCTAGTTCACCTTAAACATTAAAATAAACATTGAAAATGGTTTTACAAAATGATTAGTCTGAAGTTCCCCTATAGAAATATATAGGAGAAATCCAATCATAAGTTAATGTAGCGATCGCCTACCAAAAAAAAGACGGTTATAGATAATTTATGTTATGTGCAACTTTTTCAAATTTATGAGATTTATTTAACTGTTTTCCTAAATCTTTCCTAAATCTAATATTGACTAATTTATGATGAGTTTCTGCTTTCCCATTCTGATAAAGCTATATCAATTAAATCATCTATAGATTTAGATTTAATAGATTTCCCTATGATTTTTTCATACATTTCTAAATATCCTTCAATTTCATAATATTTTGTTTCACCTCTATAACTATAGCGACTGGGAATTTTATATGCTAATGCTGTCTTCCAATCTTCAGTTAAAATTAAAATTTTAATGTTTTTTAGATAGTTTGATTTTCTATATGGTAAATAACAAAACATTTGTAAACTAGAGAAACTTTTTGGAAATTGAAATGCTGCTCAAAGTTTGTGTGGTGGTTTACAAAGTTCACCGTCTTTCCTTTTTTTAAACGTAAGTAATAGTAACATTGGTGCTTTTTTCTCCAAGAGATTTGTGAAACTTCAGAATTTTTTATCGTAGCTTTAAGAAAATATTTTGTGTTTCAATACTTTTATTTTCTAAGATTTTTAAAAGTGATTTAGGCGGTTCAGATATGGTAATTAAATCTGGTTTGGGTTGATGGGCAAGAATAATTTTTTCTTGAGGATCAGGAATCTTAATTTGTGAGAATGAATTTTCTTCTGTATTCTTTAGAATAAAGTTAAGCTGGTTTTCTGATTCAAGAATTTCAAATATAAAAAATTCAAACAAGAGTTGATGATGTTTTCTATCAATAAAGTTATGTCTGTGAAAAGAAGGAGCGATCGCTATTAAATGAACTCGTTTTCGATAATCTATATCTGTAGCTAATGGTTTTTTATTTAATAAATTATCATAGTAACGAGTGAGTTGTTGAACCACATAACTATCTTCAATATTTTTCAATTCTATTATTGCTAGTTGTCTTTCTTCAGATATTGCTAAAATATCAGATTTTTCTCTATTAATAGGATATTGGCGTTTCAGTGGATTTAATTTTAATAAAATCTGCAAATTTTCCCAAACAAAGTTTTCTAAATCTTCTTCACTTTCAAATTCCCATTTATCTTCTGTTTTTTCAGCATGATGTATAAGATGTTCCTGATTGCTCAAAATTTACTGTCGTTTTTGCCACTCTTATAAAGCTATATCAAAAAAGGTTTCTATAGAATTATAGTAATTGTTTTTCCTGTTAATTTTTCGTACATTTTTAAATATTCATCTATTTTATATGAGCTAAGATATAAGATTAATTTTGAGTTTTTTCTATGTCTATGTAGATAAAGATCGGTTTTTCCTATTAAACAATTAAAAATTATTTGATTGCCATCATTTTTAGAAAAAGGTAGACATAAATAAAATTGTAGGTGTTCATCTAGACTCGCACAAAGTTTATTTATACTCTTACAAACAAAGTTTACCTTTCCCATTTTTTTTGCCATAGAGAATAATTGTGCTTTTACTTTCTTCTCCAATTATTTCATCGAATCTAAGAATTGTTTCTCTAAATTTTAAGACTTTACTTTTGCGTTCTTAACTACAATTTTCTAAGCCACTACTTAAGTTTTTTGGAAGCTTAGGTAAAGTTGTATTAGATATTTTTTCAGGATTAATTACATATTCTTCAGAAAGAGGAATTTTTAACTTCACTAATATCTGACTATCAATATTTTTCAAATAGAAATAAACTTCATTTCCCTCTTGAACAATCTCAAATAGCCAAAACTATAAATTCAGCTTACTATATTTTAAATCAATGAAATTATGTTTGTGAAAAGAAGGAGCGATCGCTACTAACCGCACCGACTTTTGATAATCTAATTTCTCGGAAAAAGGCTTTTATATTAAGATATTTTGATAATACCGATTAAGCTGCTGAACCACATATCGGTCTTCAGTATTTTTCAACTCTAATCTTGCTAATTTCCCTACTTCCAATATTGCTAAAATATCACACCATTCCCCCATCATAATATGCTGAGGTTTCAGAGGTTCTAAATTAAAGAGATGAGACAAATTTTCCCAGACAAAATCTTCTAAAGCTGCCTCACTTTCAAATTACCATTTGTTTTCTGTCTTTTTCAGCATTTAACAACTATCTAAAAATTTTACTGTCTTAGTTACACTGTAGTGAAATTATAACTTGTTTCAGTTGTCACAGTAATTTACCTCAAATACTGACATTAAATTTTAATTTACTTGTTACACTTGTATCTCATACTTTATGAAATTTACAAGATATGATAGGATTTTCTTCTGAGTTATTCAGTAGTTAGGCAAAGGTAATATATTTAGAGTGCAAAAACTAGATCGTTATAGTTTCAAAATCTATATATATGATATTTACCTAAGTTCAGTTATTTAGCTCAGGAGTTAGGCAAAGGTAATATATTTAGAGTGCAAAAACTAGATCGTTATAGTTTCAAAATCTATATATATGATATTTATCTAAGTTCAGTTATTTAGATCGGGAGTTAGGCAAAGCAAACAAGAAACCGGGTTTGTTACCGTGATATTTTTGTTGAAATCACGAAATTTCCGTAAAGAAAACCGATTTCTGCGTAATTCCTAAAACAATCAAGTCAATTATTTCCCCTGACCAAAAAATCAGGGCATGTGCCTCGCTTTTTCATCCCCTTAAAAAGCGGTCGTCAGCGGAGCTTCCCCAAGGCTGAGATGGATGGGTTCCTTAACCATATCCAATCGACCAAGAGAAATATTTAACTTCAGTATTTCAAACCTCCGAGTTTAGTTGGAAGTTCACTCTCTACTGATAACTGATAACTGATAACTGAAATAACTCCCTATTCCGTTTTTCCAAGGATAATTAACAGTGCCGAATACTTCTCTATGGATTACAGGGCCGACTCTTAGTGGCAAAACAAATCGGTTAATACAAGAATTTCACTTCAGGGGTCAACAAATTCAATCTCCCCTAAATCAAGTTGTTCCCACAGGGGAGCAACAAAACTTTAGAAGCGATCGCTACAATCAAACTGAACCCCAAATATTAATCTTAGCTGCTAATGCAGAGAACCGGATGAACTTAATAGATCGAATTTCAGAGGCGACATCAGAACAATACCCCTATCGCTCAACTACTCCGTTAGGTTTTTTTGAAGATGAAGTCATCTTATTCTGGCCGTTGCTAATCCAAGCTTTAGATTTGAGGGGGCAATTTCCTTTGCGATTACGTCCTGAAACAGAGCAGGAACTTGCTAGCAGATTTTGGCGTCCTCAAATGGATAAACTACAACAACCTGGAGTCAATCAAGAACGGATGATACGTCGAACCCTAGATTTATTTCAGTT
Organism: Okeania sp.; assembly: GCF_035285525.1. Lineage (GTDB taxonomy): Bacteria > Cyanobacteriota > Cyanobacteriia > Cyanobacteriales > Microcoleaceae > Trichodesmium. The sequence goes on from NZ_JAYKGW010000182.1 coordinate 55,346, forward strand.
AGCTGCTTTCAGTTGTACTCCCACAGAAGAAATTGGAGTAATTTTACAAGAAGGATGGGAAGAAGTAGAAACTGATACAACTAGCGATGGAGGGAACTTCTATAATAATATAGTTGAATTACTTCAAGAGTGGCGAGATTGGTGTTGTCAAAGAGGTTTGCTAACTTATGGAATAATTACTGAGTTGTACTGGCGATATTTATTGCCAAACTCTACCTATCAGCAATATTTAATTAATCGTTATCCCTTTGTGTTAGCGGATGATGTGGATGAATATCCAGCTATAACTTATCATTTGTTCGACTTTTTGTTAGATAATGGAACCTCTGGTGTTTTCACTTATAATCCTGATGGTAGTATTAGACTGGGTTTGGGAGCAGATCCAGAATGTTTAGCACAACTACAGAAACGCTGCCAAATAGAAACCTTAGAGCCAGCTTATAATTTAGCACAAGAAATAGGGGAACCTATTGTAGAATTTATCGTCGATAACAATTTCAATAATCCTATTTATCAACTTCCAGGATTTTTTCAATCCATAGAAACTAGATCGCGAGCAGATTTATTACGAGAAACAGCAGACATGATCGTTAAAGAAGTAAAACTGGGTATAGTAAAACCTGATGAAATAGCAATAATAGCTCCTGGTTTAGATGCGATCGCTCGTTATAGTTTGATTTCTATTCTTAACTATGGTGGCATTGCTGTGGAATCTCTTAAAGAAAAACGTCCTCTAGTTACTTATCCGATGATTCGAGCATTATTGAGTATTTTAACTCTAGTTTATCCTGGTTTAGGTCGCCTCGTAGATCGTGATGCTGTGGCAGAAATGCTGGTGGTATTAAGTCAGAGGTCGATTAGTAAACGAACTAAAAAAGATGAAAAAGATGGTCAGGAAAATTTACAAAAGACTAATGATATTGATCCAGTGCGAGCAGGTTTATTAGCAGATAACTGCTTTTATCCAGATATTAAAAATCCACATTTACTACCCATAGAGACTTTTTCTCGATGGGATAGGGTAGGATATCGAGCAACTCGAATTTATAATCGAATTTTAGAATGGATAGAAAAACAGCGATCGCAATACCAACAACGTCAACTACCAAGTCCTATCTTTTTACTGGATAGAGCAATTCAAAAATTTTTTACTTCTAGTTATCTTTCTTTTGCTCAGTTATCAGCACTACGGGAGTTAATGGAAACAGCAACTCACTATTGGGAAGTAGAACGCAGACTGAAACAAAATTCCCAATTTCTCTTACCTGAAAAAATGAGTGATGACCCAGTGGAAGAAGATTTATCCTCCAATACGGTAGAAAAATTTATCCAATTCTTACGGAGAGGAGTTGTCGGTGCCAACCCATATCCAGTTTCTGCAATAAATTCCCCACCCGCAGTTACTTTGGCGACCATTTTTCAATACCGAGCTAGTCGCAAATATCATAAATGGCAATTTTGGTTAGATGTTGGCTCTCCTCTCTGGTTAAGTGGAGGTACTACTACTCTTTATGGAGCGCCATTATTTTTACAAGACCAATTAGGAAAATGTTGGACTATTGAAAATACTCAAGAATCTAACCGGGAAAGATTGCGACGAATTTTGTTAGATTTATTAAGTCGTGTAGCTTATCCTGATTCTAGTTTAGTTAATGGAGCAAATGAACATCGAATTTACCTTTGTCATAGCGATTTGGCTGTCAATGGACAGGAACAAACAGGGCCACTTTTACCTCTAGTTTACGGTTCTATGTCTGATACTGTTTAGTTGGACAATTCAGAATAAATACTTATTAGGGAGTAGGGAGTAGGGAGTAGGGAGTAGGGAGTAGGTAGGGACGTTCCATGCAACGTCCGTACAGAGTCAATAGGAATCAGGAGTTGTAGAGAACCTACACGGTTCCCGATAAATCAGAAAAATTGTCCTTTGACTTGAGTGCCCCAATATAACCAAAATACTCACTTTTTTACCCAAAAGAGGCGAAAATCTGGTACTTTTATGGTTCCCGGATCGATCGCGACTAAAAAAGGCTAAAAGCATTAATATGTAAAGCTTTTAGATTTATTCAGCCAGCCCTAATTATTCCTAGAACTTTGTACTGTCTAGTAAGGAATAATTAAACAGGACTTACCCATGATGAACGAGTTTTAGACATTTGAGATTGCTATCCTGACGGACTGCGACCCATTCATGTCGCGGAGCGAAACGCTGTCGCTCGTATCGGACAAAATTGCGTTGCCCGTGCGTAAGTCCTGATTAAAAACTAACTATTTGCTTACTATAAAAAAAGTTATTTGTCAATAAATACCCCAAACAAATTTAGATAATATTTTTAAAAGGAGAAAAAGAATGGCAGGAGCCGGAGTAATTACAAATGTTCAAATAGTTACAGCCGAAATCAATGGCGTTCTCATACAAGGTTTCATTAACGATCAAGGTGAGTTTGAGCCATTACAACCAATACCAACAGCAACACCAGAACCCACAACAACAGATACAACAGATACAACAGATACAACAGATACAACAGATACACCAGATACAGAAGTTATCCAAGTCAGAGATGATAATGGCAACCTTATTGGTCTGATTATTGACGGTACTCTTGAGCTATTGCCAACACCATCACCAACACCAACACCAACCACTGAACCACTACCACCACCAATAGCTGTAGATGACGAAGTGATAACTAATCAAAGCCAACAGGTCAGTTTTAATGTGCTAGAAAATGACATCGATCCTACAGCAAATGCCTTATCTATAATCAACGTCAGCATACCAACAAATGGCTCGTTAGTTCAAAATGGCACAGGTACAGGTACTTTCACTTATACTCCTAGACAATTTTTTATTGGAGCGGACAGCTTTAGTTATGAGGTAAGTAATGGAGCCACAAGTTCACTAGGGACAGTTAATATTAAGGTTGTGAATGAAGGAGCACCTACGAGAGTTGAAGGATTATTTCAAGGTACTTTTGAGAATGAATTTTTAATTGGTGGTAGTCAAGCAGATGCGATCTTCGGATTAGGGGGTGATGATACAATATTTGGTGAAACTGGGAGTGATGAAATTAGGGGAAATGAAGGTAATGATTGTTTGAACGGGGGTCGTGGCAATGATACAGTTGTAGGAAACCCAGGAAATGATAATGTTCGTGGGGGGAAAGATGATGATCTGGTTTTAGGAGAAGATGGTAATGATATTTTGTTCGGCGATCGCGATAATGATACTGTAAGTGGAGGAGATGGTAGAGATACGGTATATGGTGGTAAAGATAATGATAATGTTTCTGGTGATGCCGGAAATGATTTTGTTTCTGGTGATGCTGGAGATGATTTTGTTTCTGGTGGAGATGGTAACGATACTGTTCTTGGTGCTGATGGTAATGATTTTGTTTCTGGTGGAACAGGAGATGATTCTGTTGGCGGTGGATTAGGTATTGATACTTTATTTGGAGATGGGGGAAGTGATACTATTTTGGGTGAAGAAGGGAATGATCAGATATCTGGTGGTTTGGGTAATGATTCTATCCTTGGTGGTTTAGGAGCAGATGTAATTAGTGGTAATGAAGATAATGATTCCATATTTGGAGGTGAAGGTGACGATCTGGTTTTAGGAGATTCGGGTAATGATACTATAGAGGGTGGAGAGGGTAATGACCTAGTTCAAGGAAATTCTGGTAATGACTCTTTATCAGGAGGTTTAGGTGTCGATACTATGATTGGTGGTGAGGGTAATGATACATTTTTTATTAGTTCTGAAAATGGTGGGTTGGAAATTTTTGAGGCAGATGTTATTTCTGACTTTAATGCTAGTACGGATTTAATTCGTTTAGGAGGTGGTCTAGGGTTTAATGATTTAGTGATTTTCCAAAGTCCTAATGAGGCAAGTCGTGATACCATAATTCAGAATGGTTCTGATGGTCCTTTCCTTGCTATCTTGGTAGGAGTTGAAAGTAGCACTATTAATTCTGGTAATTTTATTGCTACTGGCGGATTCCCAGACCCGGTAGACCCGGTAGACCCGGTAGACCCCGTAGACCCCGTAGACCCGGTAGACCCGGTAGACCCCGTAGACCCGGTAGACCCCGTAGACCCCGTAGACCCGGTAGACCCCGTAGACCCGGTAGACCCGGTAGACCCCGTAGACCCGGTAGACCCCGTAGACCCCGTAGACCCCGTAGACCTTATTCCCAACCTTCCACCTAGCGCAGAAAATGATGAAGTATTAACTAGCCAAAATACATCCGTAGAGTTCGATGTTTTAGCCAACGATTCCGATCTTAATGAGCAACCATTAACAGTAACAAGCTTTGGTTCAGTTACCAACGGACAATTAGTACAGACAAGCAATGGCATATTGAAATACACTCCCAATCCTAACTTTGTTGGTATTGAGAGTTTCAGTTATAGTATTAGTGATGGGGATGGAGGAACTGACACTGCTATTGTGACAATTGAAATTAACGAACCACCACAGTTAGTCAACAATACAGGTATAGTAGTACAAAAAGGTTCAGATTTAGAATCAGGTCTAGCATTCATTCGTAATAATAATTTGCAAACATCAGATAATGACAATACTCCCGCCGAGTTAACTTACACACTTGTAACTGTTCCAGAATTTGGTGAACTCAGAATAGGAGACGGTCTGCGGTTACGACAGGGAGACACTTTCTCTCAACAAAACATTAACGATAGCTTACTACAATTTACTCCTGATAAGACAGACGCCAGTGACTCTTTCAGTTATACGGTTTCCGATCCTGCTGGTGGTCAAGTTCCTGTAACTTCATTCAGCATTGGTATTGTAGATAATACCAAGATATTAACTGCTGAAGCTGATAACTTTAATGGTGGTGTGATGAGCGATAATATTTTAGGGTTAGAAGGAGACGATATCATTAATGGTCGCGATGGCAAGGACTATATTAGTGGTGATGAAGGAAATGATTCTATTCTTGGAGGAGCTGGTGATGACTGTCTATCTGGAGGTTCTCAACAAGATACTATCAGAGCAGGAGACGATAGCGATCTCATATTTGGTGGTGACAGTAACGATCAACTGTTTGGGGATGGGGAAGATGACCGTCTTTTCGGCGAAGCAGGTAATGATTACTTGGAAGGAGGAGATGGTAACGATAGTATTGCTGGAGGAGATGGTGACGACTCTGTTGCGGGTGGAGGTGGTCAAGATAGTATAGCTGGTGATGCGGGTAATGATACTATTCGTGGTGGTGCTGATAACGACTCTATCATTGGAGGGGAAGGTAATGATTTCATAGATGGTGGTGCTAATAACGATACTATTATTGGTGGTAATGGAGTAGACACTATTTCCGGTGGTTCAGAAAACGACTCAATCTTCGGAAATGACGGTAACGACTCGATAGTTGGTGATGATGGTAATGATACTATAAATGCTGGTTCTGGTCAGGACATTGTTTTTGGTGACATAGGAGATGATTTTATTCAAGGCGGTGAGAACAATGATGATATTGATGGTGGTGCTGGTAATGATACGATAGCTGGAGGTCTTGGTTCAGATAGGTTAACAGGTAGTGGGGGAAATGATTTCTTCTTTTATGAAGTCGCTGACCAAGGTGTTGATGTCATTGTTGATTTTGACAGCGAAGGAGGTGATGATACATTCCTATTTAGAGCTGCTAATTTCGGGAATGTAACTAATGATGGTTTTTCTAGTGTAATTGTCCAAGATGAAAATGTTGGTTCTACAGGTTTGAGTATTGCTGATGCAGAGTTAATTATTTTTGAAGGTAAGTTTGATGATGTACAAGCAGTTAATGTTGGCTTAAATGTCCAAAATGGATCGGGTGATCGCCCTGGTTTCTTTGTTTACCTCAATAGTCCAACTAACAAATATGTTCTTGGTTATGATACTAATTTAGCAGATGATACTTTGCCTGCTTTTGAGTTGGGTATCCTTCAATCTGTTTCACCAGAGTCAGACCAAATTTCAACTGTTATTGAGGCGGATGATTTTAGATTTATATAAGTAACTGGAGAGTACAAAGTTATCCTAAAAAATTATTTGTTTTCAAGGGTTAAAGTATTACTGGTAAAGGCTTACCGCACCTACAGTTCTCAGTAGAAAGTTTCTAACTTTTAAATGGCTGAAATCCTTAGCTAGCAATACTTATTCCTAGAACTTTGCACTGTCCAGTAAGTAAGAAGGAATAAGGAATAAGGAATAAGGAATAAGGAGAAAACACATCAGCTCAAACCACCAAGGAATTTATGCCTTAGCTCCAAGCTAAAGTTCAAGGAACTAATTTCACTTTCCACAAATCCGTTGAAGAAACCGGATTTGTTCTCAGCTAGAGAGCGATCGCTCTA
>NZ_JAYKGW010000183.1:0-41782 GCF_035285525.1 Okeania sp.
AAAAAAGTTTCTGTTAAGAAAGCAAAAACAAAACCAGTTATTAATTCTACGGTTCCTTATTTAGATATATCTTTAGCTAGAGTTGATAACCAACAACGTTCCAAATTAAATGCTTTTTTTGGCAAAGAAGGAAGATGGAATAGAAAAACAGGTATTGTGATTCTTAGAGACTGGTTTGAAGTAGAAATTCTTGTCGATATAGCAACAACTAGAAATCCTATTTATCCTCAAGGAGATTTTATTGCCTACACTGATGATGGTTTAGTATTTCCCTGTCGAACTCCAGGCGATTATTATAAAAATCTGAGGTCAAGAGATGACTTAAAAATTTTAGGTCATTAGATAAAAGGAAAACTACAAAAAAAAGAAGTTTTAGAAATATTTCAACCAGTCACAAGTCAAACGTTAGAAGAATATGGTAAAGACTATATTCGGATATATAAATTATCAGACTCAGATTATTACTTAGAGTTTTAAATAATAGTAATTTAGGTATATGTTATTGTAGGAGTTTAGTTCCCAAATCGAATTTTTGTAAGATAAATCCTGAATAAAGGATATAATTAAATATAGTTTATTTATTAAATTGAATGATGAATATTATCTTAAGATCCGAACAAGAAAAATTTATTCAATCCCAAATTTCTAAGGGAAAATATACCAATATTCAATAGGCAATAGATGCAGCTTTAATACTATTAGAAAAACAAGAACAAGATTATCAACAATGGCTTGATGAAACTCGCGCTCAGGTTAAAGTAGGTTTAAAACAATTAGAAAGGGGTGAAAAAGTTGATGGAGAAATTGTTATTGCACAATTAAAAGAAAAATTTCAGCGGTTGCGAGAGGAAAATTAAGGTGAATAAATATAGTTTATTTCAAGCAGCTATTCGTGACTTAGATAAGATTTCTGATTGTTTTAGCAACTTTAAGGTGAACGTTTTGTTAAACGTTTTGATGATCAGTGTAAAAACGTAATTAACTTTCCTAGGATAGGGCGGAGTTATGGTCAAATTATGCCTAATTTCAGAGGTTTACCTTTAGATGGTTATATTATTTTTTATCAAGTAACTGAAGTTGAAATATAAATTGTGAAGATAGTTAGTGGGTAAGCATTCAGCTATCAGCAAAAGAAATCTTAAGCTCAAGGAGAATATTAAAATTAATATAGACTTGAAAACTGGCTTTTTTTTATAGTAAAATAAAGTTTCTGATTTTTCGGGAACCGTATAATAAAGCTTATATCAAAAACTAGAAGCACTCTTCTGATGGCTTATAGCTGACAGCTGAATGCTTACGTTAGTGGATATCGTAATTTAGAGTCTTTATTCTTAGACGACGAATAAAATTAATACTCAATCCGATGATCGCCAAAAATAACTTTTGAGGATATTTAACTTCTTAAATTTATCCTATCGGAGGCATACTCAACCCTTTTAAAGTCTGCTTCTTTTCTTCTTCAGTTAAACCTTTACTCTGCACTAATACTCCAAAATTTCCTAACCCTGTTGGGTCTATTAATGAATGTAATACCTCCCTACATCGGAAAACTTCTTCAATAGAAAATTCTTGATTATTTGATAATTCATTTAATCTATCTCCCAAACCTAACGCCATTAAAAATAAACCCTGTTGAGTAAAACCAATATTTTCTAATCCACACAAATTTCCCTGTTTTTCCAAAGCTGTAAAATCAACATGAGCAGTAATATCTTGTCGCCCAATATTCCAATAAGGATTATTATTTCGGTGATGTTGATAATAACATTGTAGAGTTCCTTCTCTTCTCATGGGATTATAATAACGTGGTGCTTGATAACCATAATCAATAGTTAATAAATAACCTTTCAGCAACTTATCACTAACAAATTTTATCCAATCTAAAGCTTCTAAATTTACTTCACTTTGATAACCATCAATATTAGGAAATGAAAGTAAATCTATATCGACTAATTTAAAATATTCAGCAATCTTAGGAGTGGAAACTTTATCGGTTATTTCTACAAATTTTTCCTGGGAGTCGGAGGTGACATAAATTTCTCGAATTTTCTGATTTTCTATCATAAATTTATGCACTGGAAAAGCATCTACCAACTCATTAGAAAAGAAACATCCGGTAATAGAATTATCGGAAATTTCATTCCAGTCACTCCACTGCACTTGATATGAATTTAGTCGTTGTTTTTGTTCTGCTTTTAAAACTTCCGATTTTTCAATAATCAGATATTTAATTGTTGGGAAAAAATCCCAATGTGTTTTTTGGAGATAACCTAAAATTTGCTCCGCTAAAATTCCTTGACCAGCACCCATTTCTACCAGAGTAAAATGATTAGGTTTTTGGAGAATATGCCACATTTGGAGAAATTGTTCTGCTAATAATTCTCCAAAGTCACTACCCCAATGAGGAGAAGTTAAAAAGTCTCCTTGTTTGCCAATATTGACAGGATCGGTTCCATAATAACCATGTTGGGGATGATATAAAACTAAATCCATATATTCAGCAAAAGTAATTTGTTTTTTTTGAGATTTAGAAATGTGTTGATGGATTATTTCACACAAAATTTTGTTATTGTGGTTGATAGTTAGTTGTGGTTGATTCATAAAATTAAGGAATAAAAATAAAATTTTTTCTCTATTATAAATATATATAGCAATCCTATTTGATTTGTGTCAAAATTTTAGTTGCTTTTAACGAACAGATAAAAAGCAACAGGTGGGAGTTTCAGAGTTGATTTCTATTTTTTTAGTTACTTAGGGTTATTATAGCAATCCTAAATAGCTTGTAAAATTTGAATGGGAAAATTGAGTATAAATTAATTATATATTTCTAATTAGGGAAAGAAAAGTTTTCCCAATCCTGACTATTTATTGATAATTTTAACTAGCAAACATCAACATAAAATTAAATGACCAGACGACCGACGACCAATTTGCTAAACAATACCTCGAAAGAATGAGTTTCACCCTGTTGGTAAAGTCAGAATTAATCGAAAAGTTCCTGGAGAAGTTAGACAAATAGATATTTATTTTTCTCCAGCTTCAAAAACTCCTACTTCTAGCCTGAATTTAGGGGTATTAAGTCAAATATTATGCAGTAATTGTTTAATTAAAACATTTATAAATCAACCCAGCTTGATTGAAACAAGAAATTTATAAGTTAATTTTACCTCTCTAATTATATAGATAATAGTTTTCGTAACTATGAATATTTATAGCGTGGATAAATATCTAATTATATAAAATGAAATTGTTGTCAAACTTCATAATAAATGCACTATCCTAAATGCTAAGATTTTCGTCATAAAAAAACATTTTTCGTAGGCAACAAAATCTGAACCTTCCCACAAGTGTAGGCATCAAAACTTTTTAATCTCATATTCCTAAAGTATATCAACTTCAAGTTAAATAACTATGTCTAAAAATGTATTTTAATGGTATGTGATTCAGACATAAAGCATTACATATTTACCAACGTAGAAAGTTTTTTCCTATATTTAGAATGTCAGCATTTCCTGGGCAATAATTACGTGAAAACTATTTCTCTGTAACTGGTTTAGAAAAGCTATCAATTATCTTTTGCATATCCTCTTCTGTAAGAAACTTAAGTAAACTAAAAGTGAATGGTTCTTGATTAAGATATTCAAGATAAGGTTGACTTAAATATAGTAATGATTGAGATTTATTTTGAAGATAAGACTGAAAAAATGCTAAACTTAATGCCTGAAGATAGGGATGAGTCAAATTCGGATCAGGACCAATTAATTCTTTTGGTAGTTCTATAGAACTAGAAGTTTCTTCTTCTTCAGCTATAAATGAAAAATGAGTTGCTGGTTTACTTATGACTAAATATTTTTCTGGAGTAGTTAAATTGATAAACGGATAAATTTGTTCTGGTATTGGTGGGGCAAAAATATCTTCAGTGCTAGAAACAATCATTGTTGGTATTTTTATCTGACTAATACCTTGACTTTTTTCTCCAAATATACTACTACTCACAGGGTTAATTGCTATTGCTGTTGCGATGCGTTTATCTCCTAAATTATTGATAGTTTCTTCTGGTAAAGTTATGGCTTGACACTGCAATAATAGAGATAAATTTAAGATAAATTTAGAGTCTTCACTTTCGCAATCTTTTCGTAGTTGTTGCAAACTTAAAGGAGCCCCCGCAGCACTTAAAGCAGTATATCCACCAAAAGATTGACCTAATATTCCCACTTGTTGTAAATTTAGTTTACCTTGCCACTTAGAATCAGAGCCTATTTTTTTCTCTATTTCATCTAATAAATACTTAATATCTAATGGGCGATTAATAAATTCTGTTCCATCTACAGGTCTGCTAAAACCTGCAAATATTTTTTCAACTTTTTCTGCATTTGAACCAATATGTTCTGGTACTATTACAGCAAAACCATAAGATGCTAAATGTTCAGCAAGATAGACAAAACTATTTCTATCTGAACCTAAACCATGAGAAATAATAACTACAGGAATTAATTTATTTCCGGCAATATGGGGAATATAAATATCTACTGGAGAAGTATCGTCGCGATTTGGATTTCTAAAGGTAAAAGATTTTTTTTTCCATCTTGTATTGCCTGACTTTCTTAAATCTAGTAAATTATTAAAATTCAGTTTATTGCCAGAAGACTCTAGATTTTTTGCTTGTTGTTGTAGTTCTTTTAAAATCCTATTTTGTTCTACAAATCTTTCTGTTAACTGACGAACTAAATTAACACCTTCTTCAAGTTCTATATAAATATCTCCAGGAAAATTTTTCAGCAAATTAATAATTGTTATAGCACCTGGTTCTTCAATAGTTAATTCAAAGGCTGTTTTAATTGCTAAACTACCATTTTGATTTTTTCCTGTTTGAATAATTTCACCTAAACGTTTTAATATTTCTTCTCCTGCTGGTTCTTCTATGAAAGCTTCTACAATACTAGGGTTTAAGTTAAAAGGCTGTTGTAAAACTTGTTGTAGGTCTTTTTTTTGCTTTATTAAAAGTTGCTGGAGTTCCTCTATTTCATCTTTGAATAATTCTGAATAAAGAATAAACTCATTTGTGTATTCTTCTTCTTTGGCAAAATTTTCGATAGATTCTACAGGTATTTTAATTTCAAAACCTGGCACATAAATTTCGATTGGTTCTTTGATATCAATGTTGATATTAATATCTGGAACAACAATGACAATTTTTTCAGCAGCAATAACAGGAGTAGGAGTAAAAACAGGTGATAATATACCTATTCCCAGGAAAAATATAAATCGTGAAATAGATTTGGTTATGAAGTTCTGAAGTATCATTAATCCCTCCTAAATTATATTAATTAAAATAAATTATAACGTTTTTTAGTCTAATCAGGTAAATCTGTCTTTATTTATTTCCTTTAAACAATCAGCTATTAGTTGTCAGCTATTAGCAATATTTTTAGGCTATCCTCTATAATATACTCCTGAAATCCTGTGGATGGCAAATAGAGGGATGGGGAAAAAGTCTGTAATTAAATATGTTTACTCTCCCGGAATAACCATTGAATAGCAAGTTCATAACTTCTCTCTAATGTCTAAATTTTATGTCAAGAAATATCCTGATCAAGCATAGGTTTTAAGTAGCGAGTTTAAATTAATTATCAAATTTAAAAATTTTGAATAGGTCATTTCAGTTATCAGTTATCAGTTATCAGTAGAGAGTCAAATTTTGACTAAAGTCGGAGGCTTGAAATACTGAGTTAAATATTTCTCTTGGTCGAGAGATGGCGAGGTTTTATTGCCATCTTACCCTTCGGGAAGCTCCGCTGACGACCGCTTTTTCATCCCCGAACCAGGGGAGGTACATACCCTCATTTTTTGGTAATAAATAATAGCAATAGGTATTTAGCTGTCAGCTCTTAGTTATTAATTGCCAAGCAGGTAAAACAACCCTTGAAATTGAGAAACAATAAAAAGTTACCGAATCATTAATAGTTAATAATTAAGAGTTGATAGTTAATAATTATTCATTCAACAATTCATTACTGGAAGCCTCCCCTAGGGCATAAATCAAAAAAATTCGTGATTAGTCAATACCCTTCTTTAAAGAAGGGGTAATTATTAATTATTAATTGTTCATTATTAATTGCTGAATGTCGAAGTTTCTTTCCCAAAACTTAGAAGTAATTATTCATTTTAAGTCAAATATTAACTATTAGCCAAGTTTCAATTATATGTGTTATAATTACTAACTGTTTTAAAATATATATAAAAACTTTACAACTATGAAAAACAACTACTCTAAAACAGAGATTAAGAAAAAAATGCAATCTAAAGGACTAAGAATTACTCCTCAGCGATTTGCAGTTTATACTAATCTTCTGTCTCGTTCAGATCATCCCACTGTTGAAGACATTCTCAATGAAGTGAACCGCGAGTTACCAATTTCTTCTAAAGCAACTATTTATAGTGCTTTAACTGTATTAAGAGAAGTGGGTTTAGTGAAAGAAGTATTACTAGAAGAAGGACTAACTCGTTATGATGCTAATATTAAACCCCATCATCATTTTTGCTGTCAAAACTGTGGCGCAATAGTTGATATAAATTGGGAAATTTTTAGTAATATAAAATTAGATAAATTACCTCAAGGACTTCGTGCAGAAAGCTATGAAGTTATTGTTAAAGGGATATGCGATCACCAAGGTTGTCAACCAAAAGAGAGTTAAGAATTAAGAATTAATAGTTTGTAAGACTTTATCCAACGGGGTTTGCTTTCCAAATCTCTTAAAAGTTGGATTTGGAGACCAAACCCCTACAGTTTTTTCTCACAAATAACTTCTTATGGTTATGTATATTTTTAGCATTGTATTAAGCCCAAATTTATAGAGAAATGGTGTTACATAGACGTAGGTTGGGTTGAGGTACGAAACAAAGGCAAAAATTTTTTCTTCCCTACTCCCTAATGCACTATTTTAGGTGAAACAGTCCAGTAGTGCGGGTATTTTACCCCCGCGAGTGTACTTCATAAAAAGGGAAAGCGCTGTATCAATTATTAATTATCCATTATTCATTATTCAAATAATTTTTATTATGATGAAAATTAAAAGATTTAATCACGTTGCAATTATTTGCTCTAATTATGAAAAATCAAAGCATTTTTATGTGAATATTTTAGGCTGTGAAATTATTCAAGAAACTTGGAGAAAATCCCGTAATTCTTATAAATTAGACTTGCGTGTAGGTGATAATAATCAAATAGAATTATTTTCCTTTCCTGACCCCCCAAAAAGGTTAACTCGCCCCGAAGCTTGTGGTCTAAGACATTTAGCATTAGAAGTAGATAATATTGAGGAGTCTGTTGATTATTTAAAATCTCAAGGTCTAGAAGTAGAAAATATTAGAATTGATGAAATAACTGGTAAGCGCTTTACGTTTTTTCCAGACCCAGATCAATTACCATTAGAAATTTATGAAAGTTAGGGAGTAATTAATAGTTAACAATTAATAATTAAGGTTGACTGAAAAAATCTTTTAGTACGGGAATAGGACTCAGGATAAATGAAAATTACAAAGTAGGTAGTCAGAAGAATATTGGCTTAATTTTCATATCTAATACTACTCCATTGAGGCTCAATTTTTCCGCTTTCTCAACCGAAAAGCTAATACTTTTTCCTATTCTAAAATTTAAGCTGTCAGCTATCATCAATAAGATTTAGGGTTTATATAGCAATCAGTTGTGATTTGCAAGAGTTTGTAATATTTTATGGTAGGGGTTTGGAAACCAAACCCCTACAGTTTTTTCTCACATCTGATTTCTGATTGTTATAGTAAGCTCTAATTTGGTGTAAATTGATAAAAATGTTATCTTAAACCAATTAATCTAGCTCAATTAATAAAGCTTTAAAACTTCAGTCAAAACACAATTCTGAAAATCAGATAATAATCTGAAACTTAGGGAGTAGAGAATAGTAATTTGGCAAATAGAAAAAAAGTCAAACAACTTTACTTCAATAAAAACAATTCTCAAAATTAGATAATAATCTGAAACTTAGGGAGTAGAGAATAGTAATTTGGGAAATAGAAAAAAAGTCAAACAACTTTACTTCAATAAAAACAATTCTGAAAATCAGATAATAATCTGATTAAAATCAACTTAAACTATTGTTTTTATGTCATCAAAATGATTATAATCTCAATCATAACTAAGATATTTTTCAAGGGAGTTAATATATTATGAACGACCTAAAACAAACCCCAAAAAAGCCAAAATTCAACAAACTACTTAAACCACTATTAATTATGTTTGGAGTTGCCACCCTTATAACTATTGCTCAGAAATTTTTTAACGTTCAAGAACTATTAAATAACGCCTTAAACTGGATTAATGAACTTGGTCATTGGGGTCCAATAGCCTTTATTACTATATACATTTTGGCTACAATTTTCTTCCTACCTGGTTCTCTAATAACCCTTGGTGCAGGTGTACTATTTGGTCCTATTTTTGGTTCAATTTATGTTTCTATTGCTTCAACTATCGGTGCAACTTGCGCCTTCTTAGTTGGTCGATATTTAGCAAGAGGTTGGGTTTCCCAACAAATAGAAAGAAATGAACAATTTCAAGCTATAGACAAAGCTGTTGCTGATGAGGGATGGAAAATAGTTGGGCTAACTCGCTTATCCCCCATTTTTCCCTTTAACCTGCTAAACTACGCTTTTGGTGTCACTAAAGTTTCTCTACCAGACTATTTTTTGGCATCTTGGATTGGTATGATGCCAGCTACAGTAATGTATGTATATCTAGGCTCCTTGGCAGGAAGTTTAGCAACTTTAGGTACAGAAGGTCGCGAGCGGACTACAATAGAATGGGTTCTCTACGGAGTTGGTCTAGTTGCCACAGTTGCAGTAACTATTTATGTGACTAAAATTGCCAAACAAGCTTTACAAAAGAAAATATCTTAATTTTTATAGATCAAGACTTACGCAAAGAAACTCGTTTTCTACAGTAAATCATTGTTTTTGATACAAGACTTACACAAAGGTACTATGTATAGAGTTCAAAAACTATTCCGCAATAGTTGTAGACACTATATATAGAGTCTCTGCGTAAGTCCTATGATTATAAACATCTACGCTAGTACCAGGTTTCTGGGTTCCCATAGCTTTAGTTCTGTAGATAACTTCTGCCAGCAAGAAGATTAAGCTTTATACTAAAAGCTGAGAATTTATGGTCAAAAAAATTTAATGGCAGTTAGGAAAGACACAATTTACGAACAATTTCTTTCACCATTGGTCAATAACTTTTTGATTGACCAAGACGCAATAAAACATTTCCGCTATAGTATAGATTGGGAGGCAGAAAGCGATCGCCTCACCAATCCTACTTTGATTTATCCAGAATATTATACCTCCAGCAATTTCCACGGTATTGAAGGAGGTTATCTAACTATAGATGCAGCAGTTACTTACGACCCGATTACCCAATATGCTTTACCTCCCAATGAAACTTGGGTGAGGGAAGCTTTGGTTGATACAATTCAAGTTAAACCGAGACGTATACTAGATTTAGGATGTGGCACAGGTTCTACAACATTGATGCTGAAACAGAAATTTCCCCAAGCAGAAGTTACTGGTGTAGACTTATCACCTTATATGCTTATCTGTGCTGAAACTAAAGCCAAAAAAGCAGGGTTAAATATTCAGTGGCGACATGATAATGCAGAAAAAACAGGATTTCCAGATGCTTCCTTTGATTTAGTAACAATAGCTTTATTATTCCATGAAACTCCACCAAAGGTATCAAAGAATATCTTAAAGGAAGTTTTTCGACTTTTAACAGTAGGTGGTCAAGTTATTATTCTGGATGGCAACCAAAAAACTTTACGACAAACTGAGTGGCTGACAGAAATCTTTGAGGAACCTTATATTAAGTCTTATGCTAAAGGTAATGTCGATGCTTGGTTAGGTGCTGCGGGATTTGGTCTAGTAGAAACCCAGGATATATGGTTGGTACATCAGGTTAGTAGTGGGATTAAGTCAGTGTTAGGTCAAGACTCAGGGGTTATACCAGAAGTTAATTATAATTTATCAAATAATTGGGATAATGATAGTGGTAATTTTCCGGCTCCAGCTTATTATAGGAATTAGCGTTTACAAATACAGCATATTTCGGAGTAGAGTTAAAAAAACTATTGCAACCTAGTTTTAACCACTATATTTAGGGTTGCTGCCTAAGTTCTAAATTATTTAGGTAGAGTTGTTTTTCTTATTTTCTACTCCCTACTCCCTACTCCCTACTCCCTACTCCCTACTCCCTACTCCCTACTCCCTACTCCCTAAAAACTAATAATTGAAATGACTTTGAAAGCTGTTTTATTCGATTTTAATGGTGTAATTATTAACGATGAATTTCTGCATGAAAAATTAATAGAGCAAGTGCTACTTGAAGAAAATTTGTTGCTTAAACCAGGAGAATATCAGAAATTTTGTTTAGGAAAAAATGATCGTACTTGTTTGGAAGATATTTTAATCCAAAGAGGTAGATATGTGAAAGAAGAATACTTAGAACATTTAATTAAACGCAAAACTTTAGCTTATCAAAAACAGTTAGAAAGTCTTGAAGAGTTACCAATTTATTCAGATACCCTAGATTTTATCAATCTGGTTTCTCAAGCTAATTTGAAAATGGCTGTGGTTACTGGTTCTATCCAAAATGAAGTAGAATTAGTTTTAAATAAAGCTAATTTAACTGATTATTTTCAGGTAATAATTGGTGGAGATCATGTCAAAGCTAGTAAACCAGAACCTGATGGTTATTTATTAGCAGTAGATATTTTAAATCAACAATATCCAGATATTAATCTCCAGCCTTCAGAATGTTTAGTAATTGAGGATACTTTTCCAGGTATTGAAGCTGCTAAAAGAGCAGGAATGTCTGTGGTTGGAGTTGCTCATACTTATCCTTTTCATATGCTCCAACGTTTGGCTAATTGGTGTGTTGATTATCTTACTGATTTAGAATTAGACAGAATACAAGAGGATAATTAATAATGGATAATGGATAATAGATAATTAACTGGACAATATAAAGTTCTTCTAAAAAACTATTTCAGTATCTACAGCTCTGACTAGAGAGTGTCTAAATTTAGTATCACTGAAACCGTCATTTTTTCAAGCTTGGTAATTAATAATGGATAATTGATAATAAGAATTATTTTTATTATCATATTATTTGTTAATTTTTTGTATAAAAAACTACTTTTTTTGTGCAAAAATTAGGAAGATTTCTACTGCTTAATTACCTGATAGGCAGATTAAATCTAAAAGTATTTACAAGTAAAGATTTTAGCCTTTTTATAGTCTTTGAAAAGTACCAAATTTTCAATTCACTTAACCCTTAAAAAGTGAGTATTTTGGTGTGATAGCAATTCCCATGCATTATTGCTATACTTGAGGAATACTTCAGTCATCAAATAATTAACACAAACCAAATCATTTTTTGCCAATTTTAGCTAAGTTAATGTGAATTTTTCTGATGTTTACTTCTCCCCCACTCCCTTACTCCCCTACTCCCCTGCTCAATCAAATCTAGAAAACTTTTTGAGAAATGGTATAACTATGGCAGAAAAATCAAGGAACAATGAAATTTTCCCCTACTTTTTCTGTCTTCTCCACTTTCCCCACTCCCCACGCTATAGTTTGCTGAAAAAGCAAACCCTAATTAGGACTTGCTGATTAAATATTAAAGTCTTTCACAATTTTTATCACTACTTCCTCTATAAATCCCTATTCTGCTTAACTCTTCACTACTCCCTACTCCCTACCTTCACAACAAGACTTTTTCAGCAAACCCTAAGTAGGGTTAGCGTATGGAAATATGAAACCATTGACAGATAAAGTTTTTAGCAATTTTATGCCTGGAAAAAGTATCAGCTTTTAGGTCAAAAAGGTGAAAAAAGTTAGGAGAAAAAGTTTAGTAGGACAGAAAAATTAAGAGACAATTATTCCAGCTAATTCCTTTATAACTGCCATTCCTCCTGGATTTCAGCATTGCTGGATTCTGGCTCCTCCCCACTACTAAAAAACTTTTTCAGTAAACTCTAAGTAAAGAAACACATCAATTTGTAAAGATATTCGTAATGATTGTAACTTATTATGTGTAAGTTCCCCTTGTATTAGCAGGTTTAAGTTATTATTGATTGATAAATATAAAAGAATGGTTAAGAAAACTAAAAATTAGGAAAATATGTGTCTAAGGATACGTCCTAATTATCATTCTTGAATAATCCTCTAAATAAAGACGGATATAAAACTTATCATGGAGATTCTTATGACTCCCACAATGTTACGTCAACTTTGGTCTGTAGTAGAAAGCTCTCAAGCTACAACATTAGTATCACTGGATGATGCCACCTTAGTTCAGTGGTTAGTCAAACAGTTGAAAAGAAAAAGTACCCTAAATGGTAGGGAAGCAGATGTAATTAATGAATATATCGAATCTCGGTTATCCCTAATTAGGGATTTAGCTGAGGAACGGTTGGGAAGTGAACCTTTACTGACCTAAGAAACAGATTAAATGGGTCTTAGCAACTCAGAAGTTATGACTTCTGTCCTTTTGGGATGGAACAGATTAAGCTGTTTAAATGCAAAACAGTGAATTAGTATTTTTTACTATTAGGTCTAAATTTAAAATTAAAATCGAAAATCTAAACTATTTAGATAGAGAAGAAAAAAAGTTTTTGCTTGAGAAGTTCTAGCTTAAGACTATGCTAATTTTTAGTAGATCACTTTTTTCAAAATTAATAAAAAGAAAAAACTATGCAGAAATGGGGATCTATTCTAATCGCAGCTATCTTGATGGTACTACCTCTAACAGCTTGCGAAACAGAAAGTACATCAAACCAAGCAGAATCTAGCCAAGAAACTCAAGAAACAACCAGTCGTTTAGATACTGTCAAAAGTCGCGGTAAATTAATCTGTGGTGTAGATGGTGGTATTCCTGGATTCAGTTTTGTGGACCAGAACGGTGAATACTCAGGAATAGACGTAGATGTTTGTAAAGCGGTTGCTGCTGCTTTATTTGACGATCCAAATGCTGTGGAATACCGCAACTTAGACTCAACAGAGCGTTTTACAGCTGTTAGCGGTGGAGAAGTAGATATGCTATCTCGAAACACAACCTGGACTATTAGTCGAGATACCAGTGTTGGCCTAGAATTTGCTCCTACTACATTCTATGATGGCCAAGGAATGATGGTTCGTGCTGATAGTGGGATTGAAAATTTAGAAGGTTTCCAAGGGAAATCAATTTGTGTTGAAGCTGGGACAACTACAGAATTAAACTTAACAGATAATCTTCGGGAAATAAATGTCGAAGCAGAAACATTAACTTTTCAACAAGCAGACCCTGCTTATGCTGCTTATGCAGAGGGACGTTGTGATGGGATGACCTCTGATAAATCTCAATTATTAGGTCGCCGTAGTACCCTACCAAATCCAGAAGAGCATATAATTTTGGGTGTTACTATGTCCAAAGAACCTCTAGGTCCAGTAACGATAAATAATGATTCTGGTTGGTTTGATGTGGTTAAATGGGTGACTTATGCTTTGATAGAAGCAGAAGAGTTAGGTATTACTCAAGCAAATGTAGATGACTTAAAAGCAAATTCTGAGGACCCTACAATCAGACGCTTTTTAGGAGTCGAGGGAGACCTGGGTAAAGGTTTAGGTTTAAGTAATGATTTTGCCTACAGAGTAATTAAGAATGTTGGTAACTACAGTGAAGTTTACAGTCGTAGTTTAGGAGAAGAATCTCAATTTAAGTTACCTCGTGGTATGAATGATTTATGGACTAAGGGTGGATTACTTTATTCTCCTCCTTTCCGTTAATTAGCTATTAGCTTTTAATATTTCTTGACGGAATGCTCCGCAAACAGCCATCAGTATTTTAGCATTTTTGGATTGATTCGACAATTCTATAAATTAGTGCTAACTTGACCATAACTTTATAATAGCAGAGATTTGGGAAAAAATCTATGATTTAATTTCCCAAATCTTGAAAAAATTTAGTTTCATTTATCTAGTCTCTACAAAATTCATAATGGATAATTGATAACGAAAACTATGACAATCTCTAAATAGGTTAGCTGGCAAGATTCATAACACAAATAAAATAGAGCTACTATATCTTGGAATTATCCACTCATTATTAATTATTAATTATCCATTATTAATTAGGCTTTGCGTATGGAAATCTGAAAAATATGACAGATAAAATTTTTAGTATTTTTAGGTTCTGAGAAAATGCAACTTTTTGGATAGCTCTGTTACGGTTCCCGAAAAATCAAAAAGGAGCGTATTTTGGGGAAGAGTTGATCTCAAAAAATACCCCCCATCGCCAATCCCCCTATCTTCTTAAAAAGACTTTTTCAGCAAGTTCTAATTATTAATTATTAATTATCCATTATTAATTATTCCCTACTCTCTAAAAAAAATGATTCACGAGAAAAATCAAAAAATTCCTCTATGGCGAGATGAGAGATTTTGGCGTATTGCCCTGCAAGTTCTTGTCATAGTAATTTTGGTTGGGGTAGCAGCTATAATGATTAGCAACCTCAGCCGTAATTTAGCACAACAAGGTACAAAGTTTGGCTTTAGTTTCCTAAATAATGAAGCAGGATTTAGTATTAGTGAAAGTTTGATTCCTTACGCACCGAAAGACCCTTATAATCAAGTTTTATTAGCAGGTTTAGTTAATTCTCTGCGAGTCATGATTTTAGGAATTTTCTTCACCACAATAGTGGGAATATTAGCAGGAATTGCTAGTTTTTCTGAGAATTGGTTACTCCGAAATTTGAATCTAATTTATGTGGAAGTTGTCAGAAATACTCCTTTATTATTGCAGTTATTTTTCTGGTATTTTGCGGTTTTTTTCACTTTGCCAAGACCACAAGAAAAATTAGAATTACCCGGACCGATATTTATGAGTAAACGAGGAATTGCTATTCCTTGGCCGGAAAATAATTTGAATGTTTGGTTATGGTTAATAGTTTTAGTTATAGGAGCGATCGCTGCAATTTTTATTTGGCAATGGCGGAATAAATTAATGACAGAAAAAGCAGCGTCTGGTCAACCACAAAATATAGCTTTAATTAGTATGGGAATTATTGCCATATTTATTATTATATTTGGATTAGGTTGGCAAGCACCTAGAGTAACAAATGCTGGAGGAACAGAAGGGGGATTAAATTTAACTTTAGAACTTTCAGCTTTATTGGTAGGATTGGTATTTTATACAGGAGCTTTTATTGCCGAAATTGTTCGTTCTGGTATTCAAGCAGTACCGAAAGGGCAATGGGAAGCAGCGAGGTCTTTAGGATTAAAGTCTGGTTTAGTAATGAGATTGGTGATTTTTCCTCAAGCATTACGAGTGATGATTCCACCATTAAATAGTCAATATATGAACTTAGCAAAAAATTCTAGTTTAGCAATAGCTATTGGTTATCCAGATTTGTATGCTGTGGCGAATACTACTTATAATCAATCAGGTCGTCCAATAGAAGTATTTATCATTTTAATGGTAGTTTATCTTACCATCAATTTGATAATTTCATTGTCTATGAATTTCTTGAATAAAACTGTTCAATTAAGAGAAAGATAATATCAGTTATTAGTACCTCCTACTGAACGAACTAGGAGGCTTGAAAATACAGAATATTCTTTTTTTATTCTCTTGAAACTAAAGTTTGAGGCTGAGTTGATAAACTAAAAAATCTTCGGGGTTGGTGAATCAAGCTATGAAAGTTAAACTTAGCTAAATATATAATAACTTTTCTGTTAAGAGTTAGCCGATGAGTATTAATAAACAATTCACAATCATAGCCAAAAACACCAATGCCAAATCTTCTTATCATAGAAGTTAAAGTTAACAATCCTAGGGGCGGGTTTCTCAGTTAAGTTAACGAGCTTTTCACATACATTTAGTTAGATAAGCCCCCCTAATTAGGGTTTACTAAAAAAAACAAAATGTAGGGAGAGTGAGAGCTTTGAAGCCCACCCCTAACCCCTCCCAGGAGGGGAAAACAGAGTCAAGTAGAACGAATAATTTTTCCTAATTTTTTCTGTCTCGTATTATCCCAAAATTATCAATTTTTGAGGGTAAGTTAATTGAAACAGGCACACTTTTTTCAATTATAAAAAGGCTAAAAATTTTATTGAATAGTGCTTTGAGATTTAATCAGTAATTCCTAATTCTTAAGAACTATATTTCATGTACTGAGAATCTACTGTATCTATACATTTTTTCCTTTTTTTTTGAACATTTATTTACTTCTTCCTTCTTCCTTCTTACTTCTATAATATGAAAATAATAAATACAACTAAATCTTCAGCTCCACCATTTGCCGAAACTAATTCTCTAGAATGGCTGAGAAAAAATTTTTTTAGTTCTTGGTACAATACCTTAATCACTTTAATATTATTCAGCGTAATTATTTCGGCAATAACTAACTTTATTTCCTGGGCAACAACTCAAGCAGAATGGCAAGTAATTGATACTAACTTACCATTATTAATGGTAGGTAGATATCCCAGAGATCAATATTGGCGAATCTGGGTAATAGTTGGCATAATTTCTAGTTTCTCTGGTTTTTCTTGGGGAATTATTGCCAGAAAAGCAACTACATTATTTACATTACCAATATTAATTTTTATCGCCTTTTTACCCGCTATTCTATTATTAATCCCTGTAGATATACCATTTAAAATATTGCTAGTGGGAATGGTAATTTTACTTATTGTTGCTGCCTGGATAGGCAAACAATTAGGCAGAAAAAATAATAACTTAGGTAAATATTTATCCTTGGCTTGGTTTATTGCTTTAATATTAATTCTCTGGTTAATTGGAGGTGGATTAGGATTAAAATCTGTATCTACAAATGACTGGGGTGGTTTAATGCTAACTATATTAACTTCTGTAGTTAGCATTTTATTATCTTTTCCATTAGGAGTTTTATTGGCTTTAGGTAGACAAAGCAAATTGCCAGTAATTAGAATATTTTCTATTGGTTATATTGAAATTATTAGGGGATTACCTTTAATTTCAATTCTGTTTATGGGGCAAATAATGATTCCTCTATTCTTGCCAGATGGAATGAGACCCGATAGAATTTTACGAGCAATTTTAGGATTAACTTTGTTTAGTTCCGCTTATTTAGCAGAAAATATTAGGGGTGGTTTACAAGCTGTACCTAGAGGTCAAAGTGAAGCGGCAAAAGCATTAGGTTTAAATACTCCATTGAGTGTGGGATTAATTGTTTTACCTCAAGCTTTAAAAGTAGCTATTCCATCAATTGTTGGTCAATTTATTAGTCTATTTCAAGATACAACTTTATTATCAATTGTCGGATTAGTAGAATTGTTAGGTATTAGTCGTTCGGTTTTAGCTCAACCTCAATTTTTAGGAGATTATGCAGAAGTTTATTTATTTGATGGTGTACTTTTTTGGATTATTTGTTATGCTATGTCAGTCGGTAGTCGGCAGTTAGAGAAAAAGTTAAATACTACTCATTAATTAGGGAATAGGGAACAGTAAAGAAGACAAAAAAACATGAAATACTAGATTTTCATAATAATTAGTAGGTACTCAAAACAATAATTTTTATGAAAAAAATTCAATCTAGATTTACATCTCATTTGAAAATAGTATACTAACTCTAAGGTCAGGATTCAGCAGTCAGCTATTGCTTTTATCTCAAACTAAAAGCTTTATGATACGGTTGCTGATAAATCAGAAATTTTTCTAAGTATAAAATTATGTTTTCTAGCATATATTCGTTTAAATATCCTCCTTAAAGTTGATGTTTTTATTACTGATAGCTGAATGCTTACACTCTAAGTTATTTGTGAAAAAAACTATTTTGTAAAAGTGAAATGAAAGTTAGAAAATTTGCAGAACATAAAATTATTTTGGGAGATATAATTTCTGTTTTGGATGATTGTGTAGAAGACAATAGTATTGACCTAATATTTGCTGACCCTCCCTATAATATTGGTAAAAAATTTAATGGCAAACAAAAAAAATGGGATTCTGATGATGAGTATATAAAATGGTGTTATCAATGGCTAGATTTATGTATGAGGAAATTAAAAAAAACAGGTAGTATTTATATTATGGCAGCAACACAATATATGCCGTATATAGATATTTACTTAAGAGATAAAATTACTATTCTTTCCCGAATTATTTGGTATTATGATAGTTCGGGAGTTCAGGCAAAAAAATATTTTGGTTCTTTATATGAACCAATTTTATTTGGAGTAAAAGATAAAAATAATTACACCTTTAACTCTGAAGAAATAAAGGTTGAAGCTAAAACAGGTGCAGTGCGTAAATTGATTGATTATCGCCAACAAAATCCAACAGTTTATAATTCTCAAAAAGTGCCGGGAAATGTGTGGTATTTTCCTAGAGTGAGATATAAAATGGCTGAGTATAGAAATCATCCAACTCAAAAACCAGAAGCTTTATTAGAAAGAATTATTAAAGCAAGTAGTCATCCTGACGATGTGATTCTAGATTTATTTGCTGGAACTTTTACCACTTCTGTAGTTGCTCAAAGATTGGGAAGGAAATCTATCAGTATAGAAATAGAAGAAGAATATGTAAAATTAGGATTAGAAAGATTGAATTTTGTTTCTGATTTATCGGGAACCGTAAATCAAAGTAATCATGCTATTTTAAACGGTCGAGATATTCAATTAACTTTAAACCTAAATATAGGTGATTAAATGGAACATGAATTTACAAAAGTAATCAAGAATGCTTTGAAAGATACTTATGGAAATAAATCAGAATTAATATACTCAATTTCTCCTATTTTACAATATATTAACCTGAAAACTAGAGCTGCTAATCGAGGCTCAAAAGCTAGAAGTTCTTTTGGAAACCTATATGCTATTTATGTCTTAGTTGAAGATTATCTGCAAAAGGGTTTTGACGACAATGGTAAATATATTTCCTATGAAGGTAGCAAATATTCTCAACTTTTATGCAGACAAAGGAAATTACCTTTTGGTCAAAAATTACAAAATCATGCCTTAAACCATAGACTAAACCAAGAGTTTAAAAAATATTTCCCAACTTGTGATTATGTTCCAGTTATTAGAGAGACTTCAAACAATAGATATTGGTTCAATGAAAATCTACTATTTTGTATAATTGAAGAACAAACTTATAATCTAGCTAAAATCATTATTGAAATAATTGAGATGTATATTTCTACAAAAACAAATGCTTTTGAAGACTTCATTAAATCTTGCCAGCCAATAAGTCAATTAACAGAAGTAAATCCCAATGAAGCTGTTGATTTTATTGTTAAACTTCTACAACCAAATATAGATGCAAGATTGTTTGAAATTGTTAGCTATAGCATTTTGAAATATTATTACTATAAACAGACTGTATTTTTTGGTTTTGATCTACAAGATATACAACAAGAAAACTTGAAATTATACAAAACAGGGCGAACTAATGCCAATGATGGGGGCGTAGATTTTGTAATGAAGTCATTAGGTAGATTTTTTCAAGTTACAGAAACAACGGATTTCAAAAAGTCCTTTTTAGATATTGATAAAATAGAAAAAGATCCCTATATTTCATTAAGTCTACGGAAAGTAAGGATAAATTACTTGAAAAAATTAGAAAAAATTCACAAAAGCAATACTCTGTAAATCTAATAGTTGAGAAATATATGAACTGCATAGAAGAAATCATCAATTTGCCAACCATCATAGAACGTTTTTACCAGAATGTAGAAATAGGATATTTAAGTAATATATTGGAAGAAGTAATTAAGCAGAGCCAAATAGAATTTAACTATGAAGTATAATAATTACCAAAAGTTAATATGAAAAATGATAGAGTAGAAAGAATAATTTTCTAGTTAGGGTGGCTACAAAATATTATAACCTTTTAATATTAATAGCTATTCCCTGTTCCCAGTTAAGTGTTCCCTAAATAAGAAAATGACACAAATAAAAACAGAAAAAACTGATACACTAATAGATGCTAATATCGGAATTATTGCTACAGATGTTCATAAATGGTATAGCAATAATTTTCATGTTCTCCGTGGAGTAAGTCTCACAGTTAAACGTGGAGAAGTAGTAGTAATTATGGGTCCGAGTGGCTCTGGTAAATCAACTTTTATCCGTACCTTTAATGCTCTAGAAGAATTTCAAAAAGGTAGCATTATTATTGATGGTATTAACTTATCCTACGATTTGAAAAATATTGAGACTATTCGACGGGAAGTGGGGATGGTATTTCAACAGTTTAATTTGTTTCCTCATCTCACAGTTTTGCAAAATGTTACCCTCGCTCCCATTTGGGTACGTCGATGGCCGAAAGCTAAGGCCGAAGAAGTGGCAATGCAACTTTTGGAAAGAGTAGGTATTTTGGAACAAGCGAAAAAATTCCCTGGTCAACTTTCCGGAGGTCAACAACAAAGGGTAGCGATCGCTCGTGCTTTAGCAATGCAGCCCAAAATTATGTTATTTGATGAACCGACTTCAGCATTAGACCCGGAGATGGTACGGGAAGTTTTGGATGTGATGCGGGGTTTAGCAGAAGATTCAGGAATGACGATGGTAGTGGTGACTCACGAGGTAGGGTTTGCACGGGAGGTAGCAGATAGAATAGTGTTGATGGCGGATGGGTTATTGGTAGAAGAAGCGACTCCAGATGAATTTTTCCAAAATCCCAAAGAAGAACGTACCCGGAAGTTTTTGTCACAGATATTGTAGAGAAATCTGTGGTTAGTTGAAGATGATTATGACTGGGTGGATAGTCGTCTTTATATCTAGAGAAATTTTTTAGTTTGATGGCGATCGCTTTTTAGGAAATAGGAAAGCGATCGCATGGTTTTTATTACAGCAACTAAACCTGAGTATAGTTGAACTTAGGGGCGATATTAAATAAAGTGCTACAATATTTATTAATTTCAATAATAATGAAGTGTACTGATAACTGAAAAACTAATGAAAAAAACCCAAATACAGATACCCACAGATACTTGGATAACAGCAACCTGGCAAGAATATATCCAAACTATTGACGATCCTAGTTACGAAAAAGCCAAAAGTTATTACCACAACGGACAATTTAGAATCGAAATGCCACCAGCAAACAAGCAAAGTAAAGACCATATAGTTATTACTACCATAGTTAACTTATTTGCAATGGCAAATAAAGATTAAGGTAGATGGCAGAAATGAATGTATTTATCGCAAAACAGGACTTCGAGCAGCTCAACCAGAGGCTTCCTTTTATTTTAGAGAAAATGCAGATGTAGTTTCTTGGGAAGCATCTATTGTTGACTTAGATATTTATCCTCCACAAAATTTAGTTATAGAAGTTGCCAATACTTCCCTTTCTGATGATAAAGGGGAAAAGCGTTTGCTGTATGAAGCCATGAATGTTGCTGAATATTGGATAGTTGAGGTACAGAAGCTAGAAGTTATTGCTTTTGCTATTGCTAATGGAGGTAGCAAAAGAATTAACCAGTCTCAAGTTTTGCCTGGTTTAGCAATTTCTTTATTAGAGAAAGCACTGCAACGTACTCGTCGAGAAAATCAACTGGAAACTTACACTTGGTTATTCAGTCAGTTTCAGTCGTAGAGTTGGCGCTTGGTGGAGCGTTGGCGAAGCAAGTGCGGCAGCTATATCGCTAATTCTGAAATCATACCCTATTTGTAGAGAGCGAATGGAACTCGCCTCTACTGTGCCGAAATGAAAACTCTATTCCGCAGTTAAAACAATCCGATAACGAGCTTTGTTTGCTAATACCTTATCTATTGCTTCATTAATTTGAGAAATAGGCATAGTTTCAATCATTGGTTTAATTTGATGAACTGCTGCAAATTCTAACATTTCTGTCATAAAACTCCGACCACCAACTACACTACCAGCGACTGCTTTTTGCTCGAAAACTAAAGGTAATAAAGGTATATTTAAGGTGGAAACAGGAAGCCCAAGTAAACAGAAAACACCATTCTTAGCTAATAAACCAAAAGCTTTATCCCAATCAACTTCTGATGAAACAGTGCTAAGCAGTAAATCTACACTACTACTAGCTGCTGCGATTTCTTCTTCACTTTTCCAATTACAAAAATGATGCGCTCCAAATTCTTTGGCTTCTGCTTCTTTATCCGGTGAAGTAGAAAAAGCAGTCACCTCTGCTCCCATTGCTCTAGCAAATTTAATGGCTAAATGTCCTAATCCTCCTATTCCTATTACTCCTACTTTTGTGCCAGGATATTTGACATAGGTGCGCAGGGGAGTATAAACTGTGATTCCAGCACAAAGCAATGGTGCTGCACTTGCAGAATCTAAACCATCAGGTATTTTGTAGGCAAAATCAGCAGGAGCGCGTAACTTGTCAGCAAACCCCCCATGATTTCCCACAATTAAACCTGTGTAACCTTTACGACAAACATTTTCTTCTCCTCGTAGACAAGCATCACAGACTCGGCAAGAATTACGAATCCAACCAAAACCGACGCGATCGCCAATTTTCAGAGAGGTTACATCTGCACCTACTTGAGTAACATTTCCGACTACTTCATGGCCAGCAACTAGAGGAAAACTACTCACTTCCCAGTCATTGTCTCTCATGTGAATATCAGTATGGCATAAACCATTATGGGTGACTTGAATTTCTATGTCATTAGCACTTAAAGGCTTAGGTTCATATTCCCATTGTTTGAGTTTTTCACCTACTTTCAAAGATGCGTAGGCTGTAAATGTTTCAGTAGTGGACATCATAAGTTTCCGTGTGAAAAAATTATTACTATTTATATTAACTCTAGATGTTCCCTATCTCCCTAATATCACCTTCTTTAATTAAGGTTTGTTAAAAAAGTCTTTTTGCCCTTGGTAGGGAAGAGTTAGAAATAATGACTATTATACCAAACATTAAACTTTATATCATACTATAAAATAGTGAAAAAATAGCCCCATATTCACCATTCCCTCTATCCACCTAATTTTATAGTTCCCAAAGCGATCGCCAACTTAAATAAATTGACTAGCATCATCAAAAATGGGTGAGTTTAAAAAATGTGTTAAATTTCCTGTTTGGGAATATAATTAGGGTAAATTTGTGAAAAAATTACAGATATACTGCTTTAGCTATTATTGAAGTTTTCTGCTGATTGAATTCAGTGTCGGTAACTATTTATTATTTAAAGAAACTGTCACTTTTTAATTACTGAAAATATTCTTTAATCAGCAAAATTAACTTCTTTTATCAATTAACTCATCAGGATAGAAAAGTACACCCTAATTAAACTATAAGAAACTACTAGGTGCTAAAGTATTCGGAGAAGTTAGTTAAAAACAGCCCAAATATTGTCTAAGATGGATTTGCTATAACCAAAACCCTGAACAGTAGGGCCGAATGACATTTCCTCCTAGTGTAGTCTAGCGAGCTGTAATTAGTTTCTACTTATAAAAAATTTGTTAAATTTGCTATTTAGGAGTATAATTAGGGTAAATTTGTGAAACAAACACAGATATACCACTTTAGCTATTCTTGAACTTTTATGCTGATTGAATTCAGTGTCGGTAACTATTTATCTTTTAAAGAAACTGTCACCTTGAGTATGGTGGCGACAAATGTTAGTGCCAAGAATAAAAGTGTTGATGAAAATAATGTTTTTGATGTTGATGAAGAGTTAAGTTTGCTCAAAAGTGTTGCTGTTTATGGTGCTAATGCTAGTGGCAAAAGTAATTTGATTAAAGCAATGGCTTTTATGCGTTGGTTTGTGCTTAATTCATCAAAAGAAACTCAGATAGAAGATGCTATTAATGTGGAAGAGTTTAAATTAAGTACGGAGACTGAGGGAAAGCCTTCTTATTTTGAAATAGTCTTTATTTTAGAAAATAAATTATATAGATATGGTTTTGAAGTAGATGAAAAACAGGTTATTTCTGAGTGGTTATTTTATGTACCAAAAGTAAGAGAAAGTAAGTTATTTGAACGGGATGAAAATGGTATCAAGATTCCTACTAAGATTTTTCAAGAAGGAAAATTAATCATAGATAAGACGAGAAATAATGCACTTTTTCTTTCTGTAAATGCTCAATTTAACGGCAAAATTTCTACAAGTATTTTGCGATGGTTTATGGATTTGAATATAATTTCAGGATTACATAGTGATTTATATAAAAGAGTTACAGTTCAATATTTTCAACAACATAGTGAATATAAAAACGAGATTATTCAATTTATTAGACAATGGGATTTAGGTATTGATAATATTGAAATTGACACAATAAATATTTTACCAGAACAATTTTCTCAAATTTA
Source organism: Okeania sp. (assembly GCF_035285525.1). Taxonomy (GTDB): domain Bacteria; phylum Cyanobacteriota; class Cyanobacteriia; order Cyanobacteriales; family Microcoleaceae; genus Trichodesmium. Next base: position 24,336 of record NZ_JAYKGW010000183.1, read on the forward strand.
TTCAGAAGAATTTAGAAAACGTATGAGCGATGTAGGAGTGCAAGCTGATGAAATTCAAACATATCATAAAAGATATGATTCTAAAGGTAAAATAGAATCTATAGTAATATTTGATTTTGAAGAAAATGAGTCAGATGGTACTCAAAAATTATTTGCTTTTGCAGTACCAATTTTGCAGAGTTTAAAAAATGGAGAAATTTTAATAATAGATGAACTTGATGCTAGATTACATCCCATAATTAATCGTACAATAATCGAGCTATTTAACTCTAATCAAACTAATCCTAAAAATGCTCAACTAATTTTTACAAATCATGATACTAACTTACTTAATAGTAAGATGTTCAGATTAGACCAAATATGGTTTACAGAAAAAGATCGGCAAGGAGCAACCGATTTATATTCTTTAGTTGAATATGAAATTAAAAACGAAGAAATTTTTAAAGATGATTATATTAAAGGTAGATATGGAGCAATACCTTTTCTTGGAGATTTAACCGAATTATTTGAAAAAAATGGGTAAAAAAAAAGCATCTGGTAAAAATCATCAAAATTCTCGGAATGAGAAAAGTAAATATGCTCGCTCAAGAAATGAAAAAGTAAAAACACGAAAAGCAAAAGAGCGTTTTTTAATAGTTTGTGAGGGCACAAAAACTGAACCAAATTATTTTAAAAGTTTTCCTGTTCCTAAAGATGTAATTGAAGTTGATGTACTAGGTGTTGGTAAAAATACGATTAATTTAGTTGAAAAAGCTCTAAGAATCAAACAAGAAGATGGTGATTACGATAGAGTTTGGTGTGTATTTGACAAAGATTCGTTTCCACCAAAAAATTTTAATGCAGCAATAAAATATGCCGAAGATAATAATGTTGAAGTCGCATATTCTAATCAAGCTTTTGAAGTTTGGTACTTGTTACATTTTGACGATCCTTATATCCCAAAGTCTCGCAAAGACTATGAAAAACTTTTAACTAAAAGGATGAATCAAAAGTATGAGAAAAATAGCAATGAAATGTACAAAATGTTGCTTGATAGACAACCTCAAGCAATTAAGAATGCAGAGAAGTTATTAAAACAATATAATCCACCTAATCCTGCTAATGATAATCCTTCCACAACAGTACATTTATTAGTTAAAGAACTGAATAGATTTGTTCGTAAATAAGTGTAGCGATCGCCTTTCTCATTATTCTCTCAATTCACTTAACATTTTCATTCTCTGAGAGCTACCTATAAAAAAAATTGGAAAGAAAATAAAGCTTGCATTCTCGAATCAAATCTGATAGTATTATGTTATTGGGGTAAACTCGCCTATATACTAGACTTTTTATTCAACTCAAGAAGTAAGGACGATTTCCCATAGGGAATGCTGCGACCCAATCGCGAATCGCCCCTAGATTTTTACCGTGACTAAATTTGGCAATTTTAATAATGTCCGCTGGCACTACATTTATTAGTTAAAGAACTGAATAGATTTGTTCGTAAATAAGTGTAGCGATCGCCTTTCTCATTATTCTCTCAATTCACTTAACATTTTCATTCTCTGAGAACTACCTATAAAAAAAATCGGAAAGAAAATAAAGCTTGCATTCTCCAACAAAATCTGATAGTATTATGTTATTGGGGTAAACTCGCCTATACACTAGACTTTTTATTCAATAAAAGAAGTAGGGACGATTCGCGATTGGGTAGGAGCATTCCCGTTTGCGAAATCGCCCCTAGATTTTTACCGTGACTAAATTTGGCAATTTTAATAATGTCCGCTGGCACTACATTTATTAGTTCAACAACTGAACAGATTTGTTCGTAAATAAGTTGAGCGATCGCCTTTCTCACTATTCTCTCAATTCACTTAACATTTTCATTCTCTGAGAGCTACCTGTCAAAAAAATCGGAAAGAAAATAAAGCTTGCATTCTCGAATCAAATCTGATAGTATTATGTTATTGGGGAAAACTCGCCTATATGCTAGACTTTTTATTCAACACAAAAAGTAGGGACGTTTCATGGAACGTCCCTACTGTGGTTTATTCAAATGAAAATCGCTATAAGTCATCTAACGATTTATGGCTCAAAATACTATCTAGCTACAGGAAGCAATAATTCGTTGGCGGGAGCGCCCCGTGAAACTTCTTCCCACTGGGGAGCGATGGGAGCGTATTTACAATAACAGATGACGATGCGGGTATCGGTGTCAAAACTGGCAAACTTTTCGACCCGCGTTACTATCCAATCTCCTTCTCTGGCATGAGTAATAGCATCTTGGTCGTCAGTTTTATAGGCACGAGTACGATCGCCTATTTCGGGAATCGTCGGATTTTCTTCAGCGCTCCAGTTTTCTTCTAAAATGTCAGTTAGACTTTGACGAGGCATCAGTATTCGTTCTTCCCATCCATGTTCGCTCATACCTTCTGTTTTATAAACTATCCAGGTTTCAGTTGTCATAGCGGTTATCCTCAAAAGTTGTTTGTTCTCCCTCAAAGACGCAATCGACTTTGAGGATTTTGTCTTTATTTGGGCGGACTTCTACAAGTTTCCAGCCATATTTCTGCTCCATCTCCCGACATTTTGCGGGATCGGTGGCAGAGTGAATATTTTTGCTATTTTTAGACATCAAGCTTTATCCTACAGATAGACTGTGTGTCTGTGATTTTTTGGCGATCGCTTCCTCCTGTAGTAGCTCTTCTAACTTTGCTCTGACTTTATCCTGCCAGTTTGGAATATTTTTGATAGTTGCTAAGTCATTAGAGTCAATTCTCAATGCGAGTAAAGCTTTGTTTGGTTTCTCTGGGTTTTTGGCTTGAAAAGCATACTTAGAAATTCCTGGATTGCCTCCTGGTCTTCCAGGTCGGGAACTCTTTGCTTTGTGTTTAGTCGCGATCATTCTTTGTCCTCAATCATGTCCAATCCTTTGTTCATATTATAGCACGTTAACACGCAAAGAAATATTTTATATTAATGGTTGACATTTATATGTTAACACGCTATGATAATAAACGTATAAATTAAGAGGCCAGCATTCAGCCGTCAGCAGTAATTGACAAAATATCATTAATTTTCATAAGTTTTAGCTATTGATCCTGTTAATAATTTATGGCGCTCGGCTATTGGCAAACGAGCAATTTCTTTGAGAGATAACTGATTTTTAGAATCAACTTCAGATAGTTTCAATTTATGTTGAATAAACTGCAATATTGTCTAGCACTTCCTGTTGTTTTTCAAGTGGTAATAATTTCAGATTATCTATGATTTCTTGTTCAATATTATTGTTTATTATTGCTGTCATAAAAGTAATCTCCCATTCATAAAATGCGGCGATCGCTCACCCCATCTTTTACATCACATTCCCCAGAATTTTTACCTAAATCCCAAATAGAAGGTGTTTTTTTGATGGTGGTAATAATAATTTTCCCATTTTCTTGAATAATGTCAAATTCTTGGTTTTCTCCTAACAATTCTTTAGGTATTAATAAGCCTTCTTCTGTTGCTGTTAATTTCATGTTTAATTACCTCAATTCATTTTGTAAATTAATTCATTAAAATCGCCCTATTTCAGAATGGCAATACTTATCCCAAATTTTCAATTTCCTGTAATACATCTACCAAAGTAGGAGCATTTGAGGAAATAACATTTTCTTGACTTCCATCATCTTTATGGTGGGGAAAATTTGGTAAGTTTAGCTTTTTATGATGTTCAGTATTGTCATAGCGGAAAATCAGATTATTTGAGGCAGTCATATATTGATAGGAATACATATCGCGCTCTATTGTTAATTCTAAATCTACAAATTTTCGCACCATTAAAACAGAATTATCTAGAAACTTTATTTCCCCTCGAATCATACCTTCGCGCATCACTTCTTTGAGAGGTTATAATCTGAAAATTTTGCACTATTTCACAAGCTACTATTAAGTCGTAAAGTTGTTGGAAGTAGTCTTCAAATAACAAATTCAATATCTCCCAATTTTTATATCTTTTCTTCGAGTCGTTTCAACATCAAAGCTTCCCCTATCCATTCATCTAATTCTAATGTTTATTCAAATTCATCATTCTCATATCGAAGCAGAAATTCTTGAGTAGGTAACTGATATTTTTATTCAAATTATAAGAGTCTTTTTTTAGTTTGAGAAATTCCCGATTTCAGGGATTTTATCCTGTCAAACCTCATCTTTTCAATCATGTTTTTTAATGATTCTGGGTCTCGACATTTAATTTTTAGTTCTGGCATATTTATTATCTCCTTTAAAAGTAATTGTAGGTTGGGTTGAGGAACGAAACCCAACAATAGAAATCTCCATAAAAGAGGAAATAGGGAAGAATAATTGATAATTTATGGATAAAAATTGATTCTACTTTTTATTTTTGGAAATTTCTAATAGTAAAGCTTTGTTGGGTTGAACGATAGTGAAACCGAACTTACGGCTGATAACTGATAACTTTTTAGTTAGGTTAGTAACTATATCAATTATCATGGTAACATTTTAAAGCCAGCTTGAAAAAAATGGTTATCTAAAGTTAAAGCTGTAACTATCTTTCGTTGTTTCATAATTATAAATGATAAACAATGAGTTAGAGAATAGGATTTATCTTGATGCTTTTGAAAATATTGCCATCCTTAATTAAATAGATTTTGATCGATATTAATCAATTCTATCTCAGGACTTTCTAATAGTTGATTACCAACTTCCACTGCTTTATAATGAAGGTTTCTACTATTGAAGAAAGTTACAACTTCATCAAAAATATACGTTGTTGTTACTAAAAAAGGCTTAGATTTTACTAAAAAATTCCAATTTTCTAATACTTGTTGATGAGCGTCTTCACTTTTGATTTCTAGAGCCAAAATATAGCTAGTATCCAAAAAATAGATTTCTTTCATTGTTGATTATAAAGATAACGGTCGTGATTAATTGCGCCATCGTTTACATCGCATTCCACAGGTGTTGCTGTTAATTTCACGTTTAATTACCTCAATTAATTTTGTATATTAATTCATTAAATAGAAGCGATCGCCAATTAAAAAATTAAAATAATCGCCAACTGATAACTGATTTTATGGTTCAATCCAGTCTTCACAAGCTGCAATTAAAATATTAGCAACTCGATTATCGAGAGCTTCTTTGAACGCTTCTGTCTTCCGCGTAGCGGTACGATAGTGAAACCCAACCAAACCCTACTGTTGGGTTTCGTTCCTCAACCCAACCTACGGCTAAAGTATAGCTAGTATCCAAAAAATAGACTTCTTTCATTGTTGATTATACAGATAACGGTTGCGATCGCTAACCCCATCTTTTACATTAAATTCCACAGGATTTTTACCTAAATCCCAAATAGAAAGTGTTTTTTTGATGCTGGTAATAATAATTTTTCCATTTTCTTGAATAATCTCAAACTCTTGGCTTTCTCCTAATAATTCTTTAGGTATTAATAAGCCTTGTTCTGTTGCTGTTAATTTCATATTTAATTACCTCAATTAATTTTGTAGATTAATAGACATCTCCAGAAAAGAGGGAACGCTTAACACAACCGCGCTTAACTGGGAAGAAGAATTGATAATTTATAGATAATAATTGATTTTACTTTTTATTTTTGGAGATGTCTAATTCATTAAAATTACTATATTTCAAAATTGCCATGCTTATGCTATCTTTAAACACTATAGATTGGGCGCTGCGTTACACTCCGTTAACGCATCCTAGTGGGCTGAAAACTACGAAACAGAAGAACACCTGCTAACTTCAATATTCTTCCTGAGTTGCGACAGGAACTTATTTGAGGTAATTCTCACTAGAATTGAAGCGATCGTATCTCGATGCAGTGTCTTTTCCTTCGAGTAAAGCATCTGCTTACACGTTTTGTGTTCTTGCTTGAGGTACGCCAGACAATCAGCGTAAACCCCCTTGTTTACCATTATGTCTAGAATTTCGCGATATTTACTGTCGTCAATAGCTTCCAGTCTCAATTCTTCGAGTCGTTTCCTCTCTTGCTCATTACATCTTTGAGTCATTAAATAAACTGCCAACGTGAGTTTTCCATTTATAAAGTCTGAAAATTGATCCTGATATGGTTTTTCCAGCTTTGATAAATTCTCAACTGGCAGTGCAAAATCACCGAAATCATTTGCAGCTTGAGTAGCGGCTCCATAGATAGCCCCCATTTCATAAAGTAGTTCGTCAGGCTTTCCTGCCACAATCGAGCCTGCAAAAAAACAACTCCCGTAAAATACACCAGAAAGCAGTCTACACCGCAGTTGATAAGCCTCTAGAAAATTATCGTAGTCTTGATATTCACTTATTCTAGAAACCTGTAGGTCTCGAATATCCATCATCTGACCAAGATAAACTTGGTGGTTTATTTGACTCAGAAGTGGTAAAACTGATGTCAGACTATGCTCTTCTAGAATTTGTTGGGCAATTTCTCTAAGTTGAAACCCAGATATAACTAGCTTTCGTTTATTTTCAGGGCTATCATACCCATGCTTTTCATCAAGAAACCAGTTAATCACATAAGTTGAGCAGTTTAGGACCTCAAAACTTGCACAAACTGGAAGAATCTCCTTCCAGTTTTGACCTCCGTTAATTTCATAACCTGTTCTGATCTGGAGATCCCGTAATCGAGGGTGGCCATGTCGCTTCATCGGAAGTAGCTTCACTTCCGGACTCAACTTGTCCATATAGTGTTTGATAAGTATATCTGTTGCTTGTGACGTCTCTTCCATGAGATTGAAATACTGGCTCATTTGTCACCCCCTTTCTGATAAATTCGGTATTGATCGTTTTGGTAAGAAATTAGTTGGAAGCCTGCTGAACTCAACATACCTTCTACATAATCGAGTTCGAGTAATCGCATTTGTACTCTTTGATGTTCCGTAATACTCTCATGTTTGTGACACACATAATCAATAATGAGATATTGCTCCCCATCAACCCAATTTTTGCTAACGGTTCTTTCAAACGACATTTCCCCATCAAACTTATCTAATTTACTGTGATTAGCATTTGATGTGGTAATAATTAAATACCCTCCGTCATATAAGTGTGCAGCAACCCGTTCAAAACTTTGTTGAATAGCATCTATATCCTGGATATGGCTAGCAAGTAAAAAGGTATCACTATCACGAATAAAAGCCCAAGCACCACCACGGGAATAGGCAGCATCAAATGTCTGATCGAGTTCAAGATTACATACATCTTGACAATAGAGTTCTACTTGAGAACCCAAGCAAGTCTGAGCTTGAGCAAGTAGCGACGTGCTTGTATCTATCCCAGTGATTTGGAGTAGAGGTTTCAACTGAATAAGTTGTTCTGCTAGCAAACCAGTTCCGATTCCTATATCCAAGATTTTTTGCCGATTTCCCAAAATCTCTAGCAGTTCGGTTGCAATTGCTCTATAATCTCGGTTCCTTCCAATGAAAGCATTATAGAAATTGGACATACCTTTGTATAGATCGGCATCACGGGATTCGAACTTGGCTATCACCTGTTTTATATCAGAGTTGTTCATACTCCAAGAAATTCCTAAAACTTTGGCTGTTTTTTCTAACTATAACAGAACTTGTGTAAAGATACTATATAGTCTTAATATAAAATCCGTCAGAATTCAGAATTTCCTCCGGAATACTCCGCAAACAGAATTCAGAATCCAGAAGGGAAAAGAACTCAGAATTATTTCTGCTCTGGGTGGGGTTAGGTTTTTCACCCCAAACTACAGTTTTCAGTTATCAGTGAACCCAGAAACCGGGTTTCTTTGCGTAAGTCGGATATTTTCCCCTTTTCTTATCCCCCCTTTCAAAGGGGGGTTAGGGGGGATAAACACCTTACTATTGTTCGGTTTCGGTTCCATGCTACGCAATGCTAGCGCCAACAACAAAAGCTACGCGCTATTGTTGGGTTTCGTTCCTCAACCCAACCTACGCACTAAAATATTTCGCCACAGGATGATAAGTAACGATCGCCGTAGTAGACTGTTCAGGATAAAGCTGTTCGCTCTCATCCATATACATATCAATCCTCTTAGTATCCAACAAGTCTAACTGTTTGAACTGATCTTGCATATTCGGACAAGCAGGATAACCGAAACTATAACGGGAACCCTGATAACGCTGTCTCAGAATATCCTTAATATTATCTGCATCCCCTGCACCGAAACCTAACTCTCGACGAATCCGAGCGTGTAACCATTCTGCCATTGCTTCGGCAGTTTGTACCGCCATCCCGTGGAAATACAAATAATTTGTATATTCGTTTTCAGCAAACAATTTCTGAGCAAACTCGGTTGCTATTTCTCCTACTGTTACAGCGTGCATTGGGAACACATCAATAATTCCCGAATCCTTGGGAGCAAAGAAGTCTGCAATACACAACCGTCGTCCTGACTTTTGCCGAGGAAACTCAAAACTGTTCACAACTTTTGTTGCTTTTCCAGTCTGAGTCACTTCCTCTGAGTCATAGATTAAAAGTGTATTTCCTTCTGCTTGACAAGGGAAATAACCATATATTGCTTGGGGATGTAGTAACTTGTCTTCAACTACCCGTGACTTCCAAGTTTCCAGAATCGGATAAACTTTCTCAGCTAAAAACTCATTGTATTCTTCCCGTGGTTGTCCTTGGGGTTTGCGGAACTGCCATTGCCCTGCCATCAACGCTTGCAAATCTAAATACCAGAATAATTCCTCAAATGGCATATCTTCTGGTTGCAATAACTTGGTTCCCCAGAATGGAGGAGTCGGGCGATCGATATCTACTGGTACATCATCGGAACGTCGAGTATCTACGACAACTGGTTCAGCAGGTTGAGTTTCTTCTTTTTCTTGAGATTTAACTTTCGTAGCAACTTTACCATTACCCTTACCGTTTTCTTCTGCAAACTCACCCAAGAAACCTTTAATATCATCCCACTTATTTTCTGATTTTGCTGGCATCAATTTATCCATGAAATTTAAGTCAGAAAACGCATCTTTACCATAAACGACTTTACCTTTGTAGGTATTTTGGCAATCTTCATTCACGAATTTCGGAGTAAGAGCAGCACCACCTAAAATCACCGGAACTGTAATACCTTCTGCGTTAAATGTTTCCAAGTTATCTTTCATAAATGCAGTTGACTTCACCAATAAACCACTCATGGCGATACAGTCAGCATTATGTTCTCGGTACGCAGCAATAATATTATCAACTGGTTGTTTAATTCCTAAATTAATTACCCGATAACCATTGTTGGAAAGAATGATATCTACCAGATTTTTACCAATATCGTGAACATCTCCTTTTACAGTAGCAATCAAGAATGTTCCCTTAGAATTATCCTCACCAGCTTCCTCTGATTCCATGAAAGGTTGTAGATAAGCAACCGCTGCTTTCATAGTTTGAGCAGACTGCAATACAAATGGTAATTGCATTTGCCCGGAACCGAATAATTCTCCCACTACTTTCATGCCATCTAATAAATAGACATTGATGATATCTAAGGGCGGATATTTTTCTAAAGCTTTTGCTAAAGCATCCTCTAAACCGATACGTTCCCCATCAATAATATGTTGTTTTAAACGTTCTTCAATTGGTAAATTTTGGGTAGCCGAACGGTCTTTTTTAGTTGTTTTACCCTGGAACATTTTTGTTAGTTCAGTCAGAGGATCATAAATACAAATATCCCCATCAAATTCCCGTTGGTCATATATTAGCTTCCGACAAACTTCTTGATGTTCTGGTTCAATTTTTGCTAGGGGTAAAATCTTACTAGCACTAACAATAGAACCATCTAAACCTACTGCCATTGCTTCATGCAAAAATACCGAGTTCAACACTTGTCTAGCTGCCGGATTTAAACCAAATGAAATGTTAGAAACCCCAAGCATTATATGACAACCTGGTAATTCTTCCCGAATCCTTTTAATAGATTCAATAGTGGCTTTTCCATTTTCCCTATCCTCCTCGATACCTGTAGAAACGGGCAAAGCTAAAGTATCAAAGAACAATTCATGGGCAGGAATCCCATATTCTATTGCTGCATCATAAGCTCGTTTAGCTATTTCAAATTTCTTATCCGCCGTTCGAGCCATTCCATCTTCATCAATAGTTCCAACTACCACACCAGCACCATATTTTTTGGCTAATTCTAATACTTTATAAAAACGAGGTTCTCCATCTTCATAGTTAGTAGAATTGAGCAAACATTTACCACCGACAACCTTTAAACCAGCCTCCATTTTTTCCCATTCAGTGGAGTCTAACATTAGAGGTAAATTAACATTTGTCACTAAACGAGATGCTAATTCTTTCATATCTCGGACCCCATCACGCCCCACATAATCAACGTTAACATCAAGAATATGTGCCCCTTCTTTTACCTGAGATTTTGCTAAAGCAACTAAACCATCCCAATCTTCTTTTTCTAGTAAAGTTCGACATTTTTTAGAACCACTAGCATTCAATCTTTCTCCCACAATTAAAAAGGAGTTATCTTGTTCGTAAGTTTCTGAAGAATAGATGGAAGCTGCTGAAGGAATAAATTTATATTCTCGTTGTTTTGGTTGGAGAGTTTCAGTAATTTCAGCTAATGCTTGAATATGGTCTGGACGAGTACCACAACAACCACCAATAACTTGCACTCCCAGGTCTTCAATAAAGTGCATTAATGCCATTTTTAACTCTAAAGGAGTTAATTTGTAGTGAGCTTGTCCGCCGATATTTTCTGGCAAACCAGCATTAGGAACACAAGAAACAACAAAAGGAGAATTTTCTGATAAATAACGAATATGTTCCTTCATTAAATCAGGACCAGTAGCGCAATTTAATCCTAAAATATCAATCGAATAAGGTTCTAAAATTGTTAGGGCAGCATTAATTTCTGAACCAACTAACATAGTGCCAAAAGATTCCATAGTTACTGACACCATGATCGGGCGACGTTCACCTTTTTTAGCAAAGGTTTCTTCTATACCATTTAAAGCAGCTTTTATTTGCAAAACATCCTGACAAGTTTCCACAATAAATAAGTCTACTCCCCCATCCCAAAGACCTTCTGCTTGTTCCGTAAAGCCATCTTTTAAGGTGTCAAAATCAATATGTCCGAGGGTAGGTAATTTAGTTCCTGGTCCCATCGAACCAGCCACAAATCTAGGTTTTTCTGGGGTAGAAAATTCGGCAGTAACAGACTTTGCTAATTCCGCTGCTTTTTTATTTAGATAGTAAGCTTGGTCTGCTAAATCGTATTCTGCCAAGACAATTTTTGTCCCACCAAATGTGTCAGTTTCTATCACATCCGCACCTGCTGCCAGGAAGTCTCGGTGGACTTTAGCTACAGCTTCTGGCTTAGTATGGACAAGATATTCGTTACAACCTTCATATTCTGCACCACCGAAGTCTTCTGCTGTAAGGTTTTGCACTTGTAGATTAGTACCCATTGCCCCATCAAAAACTATGACTGGGCGTTCTGGACTATGCAGACGATTTAAAAAAGGACTGTTCATCATGGTGTATTTAATATTTTTTTTAGCTTTCAGTAATTATACTACTTTTTTGAAAGTTGGAAAGCAACTTGTTTTCTAAATGATAATATAGATTATAGGGCTTAAGTTAGCAACTATAAACAAATATCAAATATAACCATTTAACCGTGAGCGATTAGCTTTAAGTTATTAACTTATTTATCACACCAAAAAGGTAATTAGCCTTTAAAAATAACAGGACTTACGTAAAATAGCAAATTATACACCAGGTGTAGGAGTGTTTCATGTCGCGCCAGGGATACGGCCGTTTGCTTCCCATACTTCGTAACCTCCCTACTAGATATAGTGGTTCTGGGTAAGTCCTGAAGAATTAAAAGTTATTTTTGTGCAATATTCCGCAGGAAATGCTGAATGCTAATAATGCTTACTATCAAACTTAAAAAATAGGTCAGCATTCAGATATTAGCTGTCAGCTATCCTCCTGGGTCGGAGCTGCGCTAACAGCAATAAAAAACTCAGTTTTCAGGAGGATATTTGAACGAATAAAAAAAGTGAAAAATGAACTTTGTAGTCAGAAAAATATCTGATTTATCACGCCCACTGTATCATAAATCTTTTTTCTCAAAATAAAATCAACACCTAAGTGCTGAATGTTTACAAAAACAGGTTTTATTTAAGAAAAATTATCTATAATTAGTAATTATTCATTACTTCTAAGCCTTAGGAATAGGACTGGGAAAGTAACTTTTTTATTCTTTCTCAATTTCAAGGGTTGTTTTTACTTTAATAACGGAATGCTCACTAACAAAGAATAACTAAAATTAATGTAAGCATTCACCTATTAGCTGTGATTCCTCAACAAAAAGAGGCAGTTTAAATGCCATATAAAATTTTGGTAGTTAAGATTTAATTCTTACAGAATCAGCTATTGATTTTAGTTAAGAGAAAAGCACTCTTCTGGTTGCCGATAGCTTACGGCTATTTGCGCACCATGACCTAGGAAATGCTGACAAATTAACTTAATAAATATAGAATAATAAACCTATGTTCAGGATTGAACAATTACCACAAATTAAAATTTCTCAAAAGTTACAACTTTGGTGGCAAAACAACCGAAAAAAGAACAAATCATCCCGCAGTTTTATGTTGAATTTCCTGGTTGGAAGTACAACTGTAATAGTGAGTATTTCTGCTGTTTATAGTTATAGAGTTGTTCGGTATTTGATTCTAGATAATTTAAAAGAAAATGCTTTGTTGGAGGTAAAAGTAGGAGCTAATAATATTGATAAATGGTTGGCTAGTAGAAAAATTGAGATACTAACTACAAGCAATACTCCTACTTTCCGAACTATGGATTGGTCAATAGTTGAACCTTTATTAAAATATAAACAATTGCGATCGCCAGATTTTTTATTCTTTTCGATGATTAATCTGGATGGTTCTTTTTATACTAGCAAAGTAGGTAAAGCTAAAGCCAATCTGAAAGATTTCAAGTACATTAAACGGGCTATTGCTGGTGATGTAAATGTTTCCGATCCACTCAATTCTTCTACGGTTAATAGACTCATGGTTTTTATTGCTGCCCCTGTTTCCTCAGATTCTTCTAACATGAAAGAACCAATAGGAGTTATAACAGGTGCAATCCCCATCAACCGGATGACAGAAGTAGTCAATAGTTTACAATATGGTCCTAATAGTTATGCTTTTGCTCTTAATTCCCAAGGAAAGTCAATATTTTGCCCTGAGTCAAAAATCAAAGGCAAGGGGAACAAACCTAATATCAATTTTTTAGCGTCGGAAAACCCCAACATCAAAAATATTACTAGAAAAATGGTCGCTAAGGAGAAGGGGATAGAATTAGTCGAAATAAATAAACAAAAAGTTTATCTTGCTTACATTCCCATAGAAGAAGCAGATTGGTCTTTGGGTTTAATCATTCCTAGAGAAAATATTGAATCCCAACTCAAAGCACTAAATCTGATGGCTTTAGTAGTTCTGAGTTTAACCATGACGATGATTATAGTATTGTGGAAGGTGCAATCATTTGAACAAAATCAACTCAAAAAGACAAAAGAAGCTGCTGAGACTGCTAACGAAGCTAAAAGCGAGTTTCTGGCAAATATGAGTCACGAGTTACGCACCCCTCTTAACGGGATTCTTGGTTACGCTCAAATTATGAATAATTCTCAGTCTTGGGGAGAAAAAGAACAGAAAGGGATTAGAGTTATTGCTCAATGTGGTTCTCACTTATTAACTCTGATTGATGATATTCTAGATATTTCTAAAATAGAAGCTCAGAAACTGGATTTAGAACCCCATGATTTTCATTTTCCTGCTTTTCTGCAAGGAGTTGTTGAAGTTATTCGGATTAAAGCAGAGCAAAAAAGAATTGAATTGGTTTATCAAGCAGACTCCAATCTACCTATTGGTATAATTGCAGATGAAAAACGCTTGCGCCAAGTTTTAATAAATTTATTAGGTAATGCGGTCAAATTTACTGATACTGGTAAAGTCGTTTTTAGAGTCAAAAATTCCCCAGAGCAGTCAAGTCAGAGTCTAGAATTATCCGAGAATCAAACTCAAGTAACACCTGATTCTAACTCCCATCCATCTAAAACAATTAAATTTACAGTTCAAGATACAGGAGTTGGGATTCCAGAAGACAAAATTGAGACTATTTTTGCTCCTTTTGAACAAGTAGGAGCGCCAGCGAAGAAGTCTCAAGGAACAGGATTAGGGTTAGCTATTAGTAGTCAAATGGTTAAACTTATGGGTTCAGAGATTAAAGTAAAAAGTCAGTTGGGTGTAGGTAGTACATTTTCCTTTGCAGTTAAATTTCCTCTTAGTTATGATTTGGTGCAATCATCTTCTCATCTAGATGGAAAACAGATTATTGGTTATGAAGGAGGAGAAAAAACTATTCTCGTTATTGACGATCGCTGGGAAAATCGCTCTGTACTGATTAATTTACTGAAACCACTTGGTTTTACTACTGTGGAAGCGGAAAATGGTTCTGAAGGTTTAGCTAAAATAGAACAACTGAAACCAGATTTAGTTGTTACAGATTTATATATGCCAACAGAGGATGGTTTTGAGATGCTTAAGGAACTGCGGACTTCAGATGAACTCAAAGATTTGCGGGTGATTGTTTCTTCAGCTTCCGTATCAAATATAGATCGCCAATACGGTCTTGATGCTGGTGGGGATGATTTTTTGCCTAAACCTGTTAATGCACAAGAGTTGTTTAAAATGTTGGAAACACATTTAGAAATTGAATGGAAATATTCTCAAATAGAAAATCTGGAAATAAGTTCGCGATCGCCCGTTTTAAGTACAGTTATTGACAAATCTCAAGTCTTAGCTCCACCAGTTGAGGAGTTAGAAATATTACTCGATTTAGTACGGAGAGGAAATCTGCAAAAATTAATTGAAAAAGCTGAACAACTTCAGCAGTTAGACTCGAAATATACTTCTTTTATTGAACCAATTTTACAATGGGCAGATAATTTTCAAGCAGATGAAATAGAAGATTTTATTATGAGTTTTTGTTAGGGTTAAAAGAGGAAGTAGGAAGTAAAAAGTAGGAGAAAAGAATTGATGATTTATGTTAGATAATTTTTGCAGTTCCAGCATCCTGCTTGTTATAGGATGGAAGTCTGAAATGCAAAGATAGAGATTAATCATTAAATATACCTCACTTTCCTCAAAAGTGCTGTAAATCACCGATTTCTATAGCAAGTCCTGTTAATATGGTAATCCTAAATAGGTTGTAAATAATTAACAATTAACAATTAATAATTAATAATTACCTTTTCTTGATTAGAAAAGGATTGGTTAAAAGGAATTTTTTTTCTATGAAGGGAGTAAAAGTAGGAGAAAAGAATTGATGATTTATGTTAGATAATTTTTGCAGTTCCAGCATCCTGTTTGTTATAGGATGGAAGTCTGAAATGCAAAGATAGAGATTAATCATTAAATATACCTCACTTTCCTCAAAATTGCTGTAAATCACCGGTTTCTATAGTAAGTATTCAGCAGTCAGCTATTGTGACTGGAAAAGAGTATAATTTAGTTATGACTGACGTAAACCAACCAAGAAACTGGGTTTATTGCCATGATATTGTTGTTCAAACCAAGAAATTTCCTTGATCAACCCGGTTTCTGCGTAAGTCCTGCTAATATAGCAATCCTAAATAGGTTGTAAATAATTAATAATTAACAATTAATAATTACCTTTTCTTGAGCAGAAGAGGATTAGTTAAAAGCAATTTTTTGATTTTTTTTGTATGAATAGAGAGACTTTATACCTTAATCATTCGGTAAAATTTGATTGTAGGGGTTTGGTCTCCAAATCCCTTAGTGTTTCCCTTTGGAGACCAAACCCCTCAAGTTTTTTCTAACGAATGATTTCATATTGCTATAGTAACTTTAATTTTCCTTGAAAAATATTTTTTCTTCCAAGAGAATCAGATAATGATTTAATAAATTATAACTGACGGATTAATGCTTAGGATTTTTTTAGAAAAAAAAAAGGAATAGTAAATTAATGACAAGTAAACTTAGTTCAGAATACATTTTAGTTGTAGATGATACTCTAACTAATCTTAAAGTAATGGTTCAAACTTTAAGTGAAGAAGGATATGAAGTTCGCACAGCAACTAGCGGTGAACGAGCAATCAAACAAATTTCTTATGATTCACCACATTTAATTTTGCTAGATATACAAATGCCTGGTATTGATGGATTTGAAACTTGTAAAAAATTAAAAGAAAACCCAGAAACAAAAGAAATTCCAGTAATTTTTATGACTGCTCTTTCAGACCCTAAAAGCATAGTTAAAGGTTTTAAATTAGGAGCCGTAGATTATATTACTAAACCATTTCAAGCAGTTGAAGTTTTGGCTAGGGTAAAAACTCACATACATTTACAACAATTAAGAAACAATCTAGAAAAAGAAGTAGCTAAAAAAACTAATGAACTTACTGAAGCTTTAGATCAATTAAAAACATCTCAAGCAAAACTAATTCAAACGGAAAAAATGTCGGCATTAGGAGAATTAATGACTGGAGTAGCTAATGAATTAAATCATCCTATTGGGACAATTTATAGTAATTCTTATCATATAGAAACCTATATTAAAAATCTCTTCTATCACTTATCTCTTTATCAAAAAAATTATCCTCATCCTGTGGCAGAAATTATTAAAAATGCTGAAGAAATAGATCTAAATTTCTTGATTGAAGATTTCCCTAAAATGGTTATTTCTATGAAGGCAAGTTCGGAAAGAATTAAATACCTAAGCACCTCTTTACAAAAATTTGATAAAAAAACTATTTTGAAAATTCATGACAGTATTGATAGCACTCTATTAATTATGAAGCATCGCCTGCAAGCTAATCATGATCGTCCAGCTATTAAAGTAGTCAAAAAATATGGAGATGTACTCAAAATTGAATGTTTTCGCGGACAATTAAATCAGGTATTTGTGAATCTAATTTCTCATGCTATTCATCGAATTAATAAGTTGGGTAAAAAAATAGGTTTTTCTAACTGGCAAGTCGAACCTCAAATTGTAATTCAGACTGAAATGAATGAGGATAGAACCAAAGTAATTATTAAAATTAAAGACAACGGTGTGGAAATGTCAGAAGAAGTTAATGCAAAAATTTTCGATCCGGTTGCTAATATTAAAGAAACGGGTTTAAGTCTGTCTATTACTCATCAAATTGTGGTAGAAAATCATAATGGCAAAGTTTATTTTGAGTCAAGTTTAAATCATGGTTCAGAATTTATTTTGGAATTACCAATAGAGTAAATTCAAAAGTTAAAAGTCAAAAGTCAAAAGTTAGAAATTAGTAGATATAATAAATTCCCAAGTAGGTTGGGTTGAGGAAACGAAACCCAACAAAAATACTTCCTCTACTCCCCTATTCCCTAAAAAAAACATTATGGATTTTGATAGAGTAGATATATTTGCTGAAACTAAATATCCTGGTAATT
>NZ_JAYKGW010000184.1:0-4218 GCF_035285525.1 Okeania sp.
TATTTACAGCTAAATTCTAATTTTTGTATTTTCACACAGAGAGAGTATGGATGGTAGAACTTAGAGATAAATGAGTTTACTCAAGGAATATTCTTACTTTGGGCAAAAATAGTATATGAAACAGCCACAACAAACAATAGTTTTTTTGAATATTTTTATAAATTAGGCAAATAACTATATGTAGAGTTTAAAAACTATAACGTTATAGTTTTGAACGCTATATATGTTATCTACAGTTAAATTCTAATTTTTATATTTTCAAAATATAGTAGGACTTACACAAAATCAGTTTGCTCAAGGAAAATTATTAGTTTGAGCAACAATAATCAGGATAATAAATCCGTTTTTGTGTTTAAATCCCTAAATTATACTACCTCATCTCTAACTATTAAATTAATTTCCGGACAATATTTTGATACTATTGACATTATAGATTAATTATGCTAGCAAATTTTAATAAGGGTAGTTGAAAAATTAATGTTCATCAAATAAATTTGGACAGAAATAAAAAATATTAAGATAGCGTAGAACATAAAGAATCTATCCTGTAAAACACTGGCAAAAGCAAAGAATTAAACTCTTTTCCTCTGTCCCATTATTCACAGGTGCATACTACTTCCTTCCCAGCGCAAGATTACCTATCAATAGATTATTGCAGCATATAGTTTATAGTCAAATTTTGCTAGGTAGTCTTTTAGCGGGGAGGGAGTAGCATACAAACTTCTCTAGATATCCCAATATATTAAATTTCTCATGTCAACTCTTGTTATTGTTGAATCTCCCACTAAAGCCCGCACTATTCGTAACTATTTACCCTCTGACTACCGTGTAGAAGCGTCCATGGGTCATGTGCGCGACCTGCCACCTTCTGCTGAGGAAATACCAGAAAAATATAAAGGAGAAAAGTGGGCACATTTAGGTGTAAATGTAGAATCAGAATTTGAACCTATCTATGTTGTCCCTAAAGATAAAAAGAAAACTGTTAAAGAATTGAAAGATGCTCTGAAAGGAGTGGATGAATTAGTATTGGCTACAGATGAAGACCGAGAAGGGGAAAGCATAAGTTGGCATTTATTGCAACTACTTAAGCCGAAAGTTCCGACTAAGCGGATGGTATTCCATGAAATTACTCCTGAAGCTATCCGTGAGGCGATTAAAAATTGTCGAAATATAGATGAACAGTTAGTTAGGGCGCAAGAAACTCGGCGAATTTTAGACCGACTCTATGGTTATACTCTTTCTCCTGTATTGTGGAAAAAAATTGCTTGGGGTCTTTCTGCTGGTAGGGTACAATCTGTGGCAGTTAGACTTTTGGTTATCCGAGAACGGCAACGTCAGGCTTTTAAACAGGGGGGTTATTGGGATTTAAGGGCGACTTTAGAACAGAAAAAAACTCCTTTTGATTCTAAACTTGTTACTCTGGGAGGCACAAGAGTTGCTACGGGTAGTGACTTTGATGAAAATACGGGTAAGATAGCTGAGGGTCGTAATGTTGTTTTGTTGAATGAAGCTCAAGCTGAAGCTTTGAAAGAAAGGCTGGAGGATAAACCTTGGGTTGTTAATAATGTTGAAGAAAGAGCTGTTAAACGAAAACCTTCTCCTCCTTTTACTACTTCTACTTTACAACAGGAAGCTAACCGCAAGTTACGCATGGGTGCTAGACAAACTATGCGGACGGCCCAAAATTTATATGAACAAGGTTTTATTACCTATATGCGGACAGACTCCGTTCATTTGTCTGATGAGGCGATCGCTGCTGCTCGGAGTTGTGTAGAAAAAATGTATGGTGCAGAATATTTGAGTTCTCAACCTAGACAATACACTACTAAGAGTAAAGGGGCTCAGGAAGCTCACGAAGCTATTCGTCCTGCGGGTAAAACTTTCCGGACTCCCAAAGAAACAGGATTAAAGGATCAAGAATTGGCTCTTTACGACTTAATCTGGAAACGGACGGTAGCTTGTCAAATGGCAGATTCTCGTCAAACTCATATCACTGTAAATTTACAAGTAGAAGATGCAGGTTTTCGTTCTCATGGGAAACGGATAGATTTTCCTGGGTTCCTCCGAGCTTATGTGGAAGGTTCCGATGATCCAGAAGCAGCATTGGAAGACCAAGAAGCTCCATTACCTCCTTTGAAACAAGGCGATCGCCCAGATTGTCAGGAAATAGAAGTATTAGGACATGAAACTCAGCCACCTGCTAGATTTAGTGAAGCATCTTTGGTTAAAACTTTAGAAAGTGAAGGTATTGGTCGTCCGAGTACCTATGCTACTGTGATTGGTACTATTGTTGACCGTCGTTATGCCAAACTTCAGGGTAATGCTTTGATTCCTACTTTTACTGCTTTTGGGGTGACAAGTCTTTTAGAAAAGCACTTTCCGGAATTTGTGGATGTTAAATTTACGGCTCGTATGGAACAGACTCTGGATGATATTTCTACAGGTGAAGCTCAATGGTTGCCATATCTACGGGAATTTTATTCTGGAGAGAGTGGGTTGGATACTCAGATTAAGGAACAGGAGGAGTATATTGACCCTAAATTAGCTCGTACTATTGAATTAGAAAATTTGAATACTGATTCAGATATGAATTATCGTATTTGTGTCGGTAAATTTGGTGCTTATATTGAGGTAGAAAATGATGAAGGTATAGTTAAAGCTTCTATTCCTGAAGATTTAACCCCATCAGATTTAGATGAGGAACAAATAGAGAAACTTCTGAAACAAAAAACAGAAGGTCCGGAGGAGTTAGGTATTCATCCAGAAGAAAAGAAACCTATCTATATAATGACCGGTCGTTACGGTCCTTATGTACAATTAGGTGATGAAGTGGAAGGAAGTAAGAAAAAACCAAAGCGCAGCTCACTACCAAAGGGTGTAACTATGGAAAATGTGACTTTGGAAATGGCGATCGGGTTATTATCTTTGCCTCGTACCTTGGGCGCTCATCCAGAAACAGGTTGTAAAATTCAAACTAATCTAGGGCGTTTCGGTCCCTATGTTGTTCACGACCAAGGAAAGGAAGGCGGTAAAGATTATCGTTCTTTGAAATCTGGGGATGATGTTTTGACTATTACTTTGGAACGTGCTTTGGAGTTATTAGCTCAACCTAAAAAAGCGAGAAAGGGTAGTGCTAAAGCTACACCTCCATTGAAAGATTTGGGCAAACATCCAGAAGATGGTGAAGCAATAGGTATTTATGATGGTAGGTATGGACCTTATGTGAAGCATGGTAAGGTTAATGCTTCTTTGCCAAAGGATATGTCTGTTGAGGACGCAACTTTGGAGAAGGCTTTGGAGCTTTTGCAGGCGAAGGCGAGTGGTAAAAAGTCTACTCGTGGTAAGAAGTCTACAAAGGCAAAAGCAGCAGAAAGTTAGGGCTAAAAATGAGAGTGTGGTGAGGGTGGGAAGTGTGGGGAGTGTGGGAAGACAGAGAGTAGAAAAAAACAATTGTTCCCTGATTTTTCTATCCTTAGTCTAGTCTGGCTAAAATCCTAACTTTTTGGTGATTTTGGCTGAAAAATTTGCACTTTAATAATTTGTGAAAAAAAACTGTAGGGGTTTGGTGTCCAAACCCTTATTATTTTCCTAATCTCCAATTTTCTCCACCAGGCAACTCAGTGAACAAGTTATTAATTATTGTCAGTAATTCTTTTAATATTTATAATTGGTAAAATTAGTATATTTTCTGTATATTTGAGTTTAATTATAGCCTTTCCCATAGTCATAAGGTACATCTATAAAATTTTTGTTTTTATCCTATTCTCTATTCCCTAAAATCAGGAATTTTGTAGTTCACAAATATGGGGATTGCTATATAGCAATCCTATTTGATTCGTGTCAAAAATCTTGCCTTTTTTCGGGAATAGGCAATGGGCAATAGTCAATGGGTCAGAGTCTCAGGATTTATTCTGAATTTTTAATTTATTACAACCTATTTAGGATTGCTATAACAATTTTATATCAGAAAATAAAACTATAACTTACATTGGTTAATATTATTTTTGAATAAAATGTTGATTGAACGTTTAAAAAAGATAAATGGGAATCAAGCACCAAAAATCATATCTTTATTTTCTGGTTGTGGAGGGATGGATTTACCATTTCATAAGGCAGGATTTAAGTTGGTTTGGGCAATTGATGCTAATTTTTATGCCTGTAAAACTTTTAGGAAAAATATTTCTAATATTATTGAGAATAATCAAATAGAAAACATAA
>NZ_JAYKGW010000185.1:0-10753 GCF_035285525.1 Okeania sp.
TTATGTTTTCTATTTGATTATTCTCAATAATATTAGAAATATTTTTCCTAAAAGTTTTACAGGCATAAAAATTAGCATCAATTGCCCAAACCAACTTAAATCCTGCCTTATGAAATGGTAAATCCATGCCTCCACAACCAGAAAATAAAGATATGATTTTTGGCGCTTGATTCCAATTTATCTTTTTTAAACGTTCAATCAACATTTTATTCAAAAATAATACAACCAGATACAGGGGATTCTACTTTGGTGAAGTACAACCTACGCGAGTAAGATGCACAGTTCAAAAAAATCGCACTGAGAACATTTAATTATTAATATCTGTACTTCTTATACTTAGAATCTACTGTATAGAAACCAATATAAATTAGAGTTTAATTTTCTGATATTAAATTGTTAATTTCCCTCAAATATACAGAAAATATACTAATTTTTCCAATTATAAACATTTATAGACAAGATTGCTGATCTAAGATATATTATATTAATAAAGTTAATAAAAAGATGAAGCCTTGTGACTTGCTCTTTGTCAAAATTTATTTCTATAGCGACCGGGAATGATTTATAAGATATTTAATAACTATTAAAAGAAATCAAAATCTTTCTATATTCTCACTCCTGACTGCTGATTCCTAATTACCAAGAAAATCTCACAAATGAAATATGATTGTTATAGATTTAATCTGTAAATCCTAATTATCAATTATCCATTAAAAATTATGGCATGGCTTCCAGGAAAAAAAATTTATGGCGATGTAGCTACCGCTAGGCTCCGCCAACGCTAAATTATGCAAAAAGAATTAGGAAAAATTAGTAGAATATATATGTGAATGGTAAGATTTTATTGTAGGGGTTTGGCTTCCAAATCCCTGCTTGGGTTTGGAGACCAAACCCCTACAGTTTTCTCTAACAAATCATTGAGGATAACTATAGTAATCCCCATTACAAAAAAACTTCTAACTTCTGATTTAGTTAAAAATTATGGCATGGCTTCCAGGAAAAAAAATTTACGGGAATCGTTACATTATTCAAAAAGAATTAGGCAAGGGTGGCTATAGTATTACTTATATTGCTAAAACCAATAAAGGTGAACGAGTAGTTATTAAAACTCTAAAAGATGAAATTTTTATCTCTAAAAATCTCACAAATTTTCTAGAAAAATATCAACAAGATTTTCGAGATGAAGGGTTGCGACTTGCTCTTTGTCAACATCCAAATATTGTACAGATAAAAAATGTTTTTACTGAAGGAAAACATCCCTGTATTGTGATGGAATATGTGGTAGGAGAAGATTTAGAAAAATTAGTTAAAAGAAAGGGGAAATTATCAGAAAATGAGGCATTAATTTACATTAGACAAATAGGAGAAGCTTTAACAGTAATCCACTCTAAAGGTTTATTACATCGGGATGTTAAACCACAAAATATTATTGTCCGTAATCTTAACAATAAACCCGAAGCAGTTTTGATTGATTTTGGTATTGCTCGTGAGTTTATTCCAGATGTGACTTTGACTCAAACTGTGGCTGGTTCAAATGGCTTTTCTCCCATTGAACAATATGCAGAAAAAGCCAAGCGAGGAGAATTTACCGATGTTTATTCTTTAGCATCAACTCTTTATTATTTACTAACTGCTGAAGTTCCCATTCCAGCACCAGCAAGAGCAGCAAGAATAGCTCTTAACTTACCAAAACAATTTAATCCGAAAATTAGCGTTGGCGGAGCAAGTGCGGCAGCTATATCGCTGTCAAGAAGCTATTGTTCAAGGTATGGCATTTCATGCTGAAGAACGCCCCCAGTCAGTAGCAGAATGGTTATCTTATTTTACAGAATTAAAAAGTCAAAATTTAAAAGTCAAAAGTAATGCTTTCTTTACTGAAAATTTTGACAATACAATAATTTCCCAAGATTATTTGACATCTGAAAATTTGACGAAATCTTTTAATCAAACAGAAGTTGATTATAGAAAATTAGAGAATCTTTTAGCTGCCCGAAAATGGCAAAAAGCAGATGCAGAAACTAGAGAAATAATGCTGAAAATTTTAGACCGAGAAACTAGAGAATGGGGAACAAAAGCAGAAATAGAAAAATTTCCCTGCAAAGACTTAAGTATTATCGATAAACTTTGGATTAAATATAGTAATGGTAGGTTTGGTTTCACCGTTCAAAAAATAATTTGGCAGAATATTGGTGGTAAACCTAATGCTGACCATAATATTTATATCAGGTTTGCTGAACAGATAGGATGGCGACTAAATGAAAATTGGTTATCTTGGTTTGATTTTAATTTTAATATTAATGCACCAGTCGGACATTTGCCTTGTGGATTAGGGCGAGGAGTAATAGATTTTGGTATTGCTTTTTTATCTCGAATAGAAATTTGCGGACTTGAGGAACCGAAAAATATTCCTCTTAATATTGGCAAAGTAAAAATAGACTATTCTCGTCTAAGAGATTTTTTGTCAGCTCGAAATTTTCGAGAAGCCGATCAAGAAACTGTCGCTTTAATGTTGCAAGTAGTTGGCAAAAATAAAGACGAAAAATTGACTCTTTTTGATATAGAAACTTTTCCTTGTTTGGAGCTGGAGAAAATTAATCAACTTTGGCTAAATTATTCTCAAGGGCGTTTTGGTTTTACTGTACAAAAATCTATTTATTTTCATGTAGAAAAAAGTATTGAGCAGAGGTTCGGGAAAAATCGTAAATATCACAAAATGATTTGGCAAAATTTTAGTGATGTTGTGGGATGGCAAGTGGCAGGTAAGATAAAATATTATAGTGAGTTTGATTTTAGTTTAAATGCACCTTTCGGTCATTTACCTGTTTCATGGTGTGTCAAATTTAAAGTGGAAAAGTTTGGGGTAGGAGTCTGGCGAGAAACTTTTTTTAATCGTGTGAATAATTGTTTGATTAATACAGGAAAAATCTATCTTAATGAAGTAGAAAAAAATCAATAAAAAGTCGAATTAAAATTGTTAAAGGTGATATTGCTCAACAGAAAGTTGATGCTATTGTTAATTCTACAGACCGCGCTCTTTCTTCTGGTTCAACGATATCTTATTCTATTCATAAAATAGCTGGATTAGAACTTAGAGAAGCTTGTCTAAGATTACATGCTTGTCAACATGGGGAAGCAAAAATTACTAATGGTTATAATTTATTTGCTAAGTGGGTTATTCATACAGTTGCTGCTAGATGGCAAGGTGGAAGTTTAGGAGATAGAATACACTGATAAAATGTTATCAAAATAGTTTAGCTTTGGCAGAAAAATATGCTGTTAAAACTATTGCTTTTCCTCCTATTACTACTGGTGCTTTATGTTTTCCGGTGGAAGTAGCGGCAAGAATAGCTATTACTGAAGCAATTGAGTTTTTGTTAGAATGTAAGTCTATTGAACAGGTGATTTTTGTTTGCTTTGAGGTTCGGGTTTATGAACAATATTTAGAGGTTTTTTCTGAAATATATAGATATATAGAGGGTTAAATTTTCTGAGTGTTGCGTATAGAGCAAGAGTAAATACATTTTGTGAAGCACCTCGCTATAGAGGGTGAATGATGGAATTTTCTGATTATGGCTCTATACTTTCTGGTTCATACATTTTGTGAAGCATCCCAATATGGAGGATGAATGGTGGAATTTTCTGATTATGGCTCTATACTTTCTGGTTTATATATTTTGTGAAGCACCCCGCTATGGAGAATGAATGGCGCAATTTTCTCATTATGTTGGTCAATATTGCACGAACCTTATATTTCTGAAGTTTTCGGGGAGTTGGGATGGGGGATTCCATTTAATATCCCTATAATCTTATGTTGTATAATATAACACCCTCCTTGGTTTAGCACTATAAGTCTCTTATTGACAGGGTTCCAGGGTGTTTAAGATAGGGTGAATATCTGCCAAATTCCATCTAATCCTACCTGTTATACGGGCTGAAGGCTTAAACTGGTCAGTAATGCAGCCCATTTAGAAGTTTTTGTATATCACGCACTCAGCCGTGTTGACACTTAATTACTTTAGTGCTATCCTACACCACAAGGATTTTTCGTTAAGGGATTAGTCCTTCGCCTTAGTATCTTAGGCAGCTAAGCGCTTTCTAGTTAATAGCTAGAGATATTCCTGGTGAGAATTCTATGAGCTTCCGGAAGCACTGCTTTTGATAGGGTATATCATTAAGCTATTCTTGATTTTTTTGCCAATATAAAACATACTCACAGCCCTAATCATGATTCTCCGAATAAAAGTCACATTTTTCAGTTTTATCTCGTTCCTTCTTGTCTTATTTTGGGTAGCTAGTCCTGTAGCATTAGCTTTTACTGAACCTATCCTCATTACCGACCCAACTAACACGGTTGATCTCAAAGATTGTCTAAAGCCAAACCCAGATCAACAACAGCATTTTTTGGAGAAGACTGATCCAAAAGCCATAGAAATTCTTCGCTTTTGGTATGAGCAATGGGATAATGATATAGTTAAAGGAGGAAAAGGAGTCTACAATAGTAAGTGGTTTCCTCATGGTCCTGCGGGCGCTGCAGGTAGTCAGGAAGTTGATAAGCAAATCCGCGAAAAGTTCTCAAAAACATTTGACGCGGCTGTCGAGGGCAAGCTGACATGGGAAATCGATACAAATCCCTATGAAAACTTAGCCTATATTTTACTGATCGATCAATTTTCCCGGAACATGTTTCGAGGCACTAACAAAGCATACAAATATGACAACCTAGGCTTAGCGGCGGCGGACAAAAACCTGCAAGGTTGCTTCTTTAACTATTATTTTACTGGCTACCAAAAGCTGTTTGTTGTGTATCCGTTCATGCACGATGAAAATCTTGCCTCCCAAAAGCGATCATTAGAGTTTCTCAAGATAATTAACGAAGATGAGGAACATCGATATGAGTTTCTGAATGCATTTCAAAAGGCATTCGAGCATTACCAAATGATTTTTATGTTTGACCGTTTTCCGCATCGAAATAGTCGCCGTGGCCGTCCGAATAAAGATAATGAACGGTCTTACTTGGAAAAAATGCAGACTCTGGGGTTTGTGGATGGCTCCAAATGGTAATCGTTCCCAACTCTTGGTAAACCTCTAAGTCCTACTGCAATCAGAGCATCTTGCTTTGATACGTTATGCTGTCTCTAACGCATCAGAAATATATTTGCTTTTTCATCCTAACCCTGTGCTGCACTCGAGGGCTTGACGAGCGCTTGGTTCTTACAAAAAAAATCCATAGCCGTCGGTGAGCACAAATGTTAGGCAATAGCTTTGTGATCTAGTATATATCGATGCCAACCCACTGAAGACCACCGTCTTCTTGCTGTCACAATCGCCTCATTATTCATATTCAAAGCCAAAACTGTCATCACCAAGCCAGAAGCAGTGGCCAAAGTCCATCGTAATTTTCTCACAGTGGGGGCAGATACTGTTGCTCCATATGCAGTAGAAAATGGGACAATTACAGCGATTTTTATTTCAGAAAACTACAGTAGGGACGTATGGCTAACGCCAAGCTCCGCTAACGCTGGGCGACATGTAACGCATTTTTGTTATGCAACGTCCCTACAAAATTTTGGTTATGGCGATTAGTTTATCTATTTGAAAACCACTGTAATCATAACCTTTATTTCTAAAATCAACAATGAAAAATGATGCTAGTTAGTTGATTTTCGACTTCATTCATATAATCTGTTAATCCTGTACTCACACCTCTTTTTTGCAAAGTTTCCAAACTTGTTTCTTCCCAACATTTCCGTTCTCTTTCAAATTCTCCTCTTGTGAGTTTTTCCAGCACTATTTTAGGATTTCTCATCCGTTTAGTTTCTTCTTTTGAATTAGAACATAATCTATGAGATTCCTCACAAGGATCAAACTTTAATTCACTTTTAATCTCTTCCAGAATTTTTGCTTCTGATTTATCCAGCGGAATAAAACCATTCAAAACCCATGCTTCTCGGTTTCGGTTTGCCATTCCCATAACAATTTTAAATTGGCGATCGCTATATTCGGAGCGCACTTTTTCGATACTTTCTTTTCGCTCAGGTTGATCATCTAAATCGCGGATAAAGACAACTGCTTTAATTTGTCGTTGTCGCGTTTTTTGCAGACAAGAGACAAATTTCAGAATTTTTTTTGCTGCTGCACCATCAGCACCTTTAGCACCACGAGTTTTAGGTATCTTAACACCGGAGTTCTCAATTATACGTTTAATATCCTTCCAACAGGAATATTCTATATTTTCTTCTAAACCGCTCCACTGAAAAAAGTCTTGAAGTTGTTCTTCTTCTAACCAATCGACTTTTTCCAGTAAAAGGCGATCGCCTAATTTAGTAGCAGTTCGTGCATCAGCTTTACTTTCTACAATCACAATACATTCATTCATTTGTTTTTTCCTCAATTACCCAATCTTCACCTTCAGCATCCCAAAATTCTCCAGTAGTTAAAGTTTGTTTTGCCCATTCAACATCTGGATGTTCATCTAATCTTTTGCAACAAGTCAATCCTGAATTATTGTTAGTTAAAACATGAACTTGAGAGGGTGTAAGCTCATCAATAATATAAGGAGAATGAGTTGAAAAAATAATTTGTAAATTAGGATTCACTTTAATAATTTCCTTAAAAACAGACATTAATTCTCGTTGTGCTTGAGGATTAAGTCCTTGCTCAACATCATCTAATAATACTAAATTAGGTGCATTTGGATTCATTAAAACTGTCAATAAACCAAGAGCAAGAATTGTTCCTTCACTAATAGCATGGGCAGGAATTTTATCTCCACTCTTCATATCGAAAACTATTTCTTGTCCTGCCATCTCTTGACTTTCTTGGTAAGAAATAGATTTTCCATCTACTTCTATTAAACGTTGGCGATCGACTGCAACTTTAGCTCGTCTGATTCCAAACCTTTTGACATCGGGAACAACTTGTCGCAGCATTTCTTGCAAAGATTGAAATTTATCTGGTGCTTCGTTGCGCAAGTCATCTAAGTAAGGTGCTATCCCGGAACCATTAAACTCAATTTGTGGTGTCACTGCTTCACTATAAGCAACTGTAGCAAGATTAGCAGCTATCAATTTCAAGTAAACTAAATATCTCCAATACTCTATTACTTCAGAAGATACTAATGAGATTTGTCCATCTGAACGCTTATTTCCTTTGGGGTTTGAAAATAATATTGCCCGCCAACCAGAATCATCCTTTTTTCGCCAATCAAGAGTTAATTTACAGTTTTGTATAGGGTTATCTTCCAAAAAAATATTTACAGTAACAGATATCTGATTTTCTCCCTTTCTTGCTATAATTTCTGGGGAATTTTCATGTTTAAAAACGTCTTGAAATAATGAATTATTTTCCTGTGCAAGTCTGCTCAAATAATGTAATGCTTGTAAAACAGATGTTTTACCAGAACCATTAGGTCCTACGAGTGCGTGCAGTCGGGAATCATCAAATTCAAGGTTTGTTTCTGGATGACTTTTAAAGTTATCTAGTTTTATTGTTTTTAACATTCAATTACTAACATCCTTATCATTGATAATTTCATAATTTAATTAAGCTAGTTATTCCCAAGTTAATATTATTTATACATTAAATTAACAGCAACAGAACAAGATTTATTAATACCTAAATAACTGTTAGGAGAAAGCCAATAATTTGAAATTATTCAAGAAAATGGGAAAATTATTATCACCAGCATTAAAAAAAATACTTTATATTTAAAATTTAGGTGAAAATTATGTAGAATATGATGTATAAAATAGCAAAAATATTTGAAGATATTAAGTTTGTTATTTGAGACTTATTTCTGAATAAATCTATTAAGTTGTTTAACTAATAAATTTACTGTTTGGGAACGATTATTATTAACAGTATCGGGTTGATTATATTACAATACGGTTCAGTTAATATAGAATCCGGTTATATGCTTATCTTATCTACACCAAGGAAGGTAGTAGAAGTATCCCCCCAACCCCCCTTTGAAAGGGGGGCAGAAGAGGAAAAATTAACTGAGAAGGTACAAAGTTTTTTATCAACTAATTATCTTGATTCTATTCTAGAATAAGACGAAAACTCATAAGATATAGCAATGTGCGCTGGCATGTTTACAAATTGCAGGAAGTGTCCAATAGCTTCAAGTCTTATATTATAGGCAATTTATTCTCCCTGTTGCCTGCGCGCAGCGCTATATGGAACCATTACAGCGCTTTTCAAATGGATGAACTATACCGCCATAACCAACATCTTGTAGGGACGTTGCATAACAAAAATGCTAACGTCCCTACTATGGTTTATTGAAATGAAAACCGCTGTATATCATATCTTGATAATCAGCGATAAAACTCCGTTCCGCTTACGCGATCAAAAACCTTTATCCCTCTAAAACAATATTCCCTCATGCTTCCCCCCTTTCAAAGGGGGGTTAGGGGGGATTTATTCTACAGTCTAACGATTCAAAATTAAAACTATTGTATATCATGTCCGGATAATCAGTGATAAAAAACCTTTATCCCTTCAAAACAATATTCCCTCCTATTTCCCCCCTTTCAAAGGGGGGTTAGGGGGGATTTCCTTTACTGAACCCTATTGTTAAATTAGGCTAACTTTAAAATATTAGACTTTGGGTTGGTAGGCAAAAATTACATCATTCCCATACCAGGCATTCCCATGCCACCCATACCGCCCATACCGCCCATGCCGCCCATGCCACCATCCATATCAGGCATAGCAGCTTTTTTCTCAGGCTTCTCAACAACTACAGCTTCAGTAGTTAATACCATACCAGCAATGGAACCAGCATTTTGCAACGCGGAACGTACCACCATCGCCGGATCGAGAATACCAGCAGCAATCATATCTTCATATTCGCCAGTTATCGCATTGTAACCAACACTGAAATCAGTAGAACGTACTTTCTCAACAACTACGGAACCTTCTGCACCAGAGTTATCAGCAATTTGACGCAAAGGAGCTTCCAAAGCACGCTTCACAATATTCGCACCAATTTGCTCTTCTTCAGTTAAGCTACCTTTCAACTCCTCCACTTTAGAAGACAAATGAATTAAAGTAGTACCACCACCAGGTACAATACCTTCTTCCACAGCAGCTTTGGTTGCATTCAAAGCATCCTCAATGCGTAACTTCCGGTCTTTGAGTTCAGTTTCTGTAGCAGCACCAACTTTGATGACTGCAACCCCACCAGCTAATTTAGCGATACGCTCCTGTAATTTCTCTTTGTCGTAATCAGAGTCAGTCTCTTCAAGCTGTTTGCGAATTTGACCGATCCGCTTTTTGACTTCCTCTGCTGTTTCTCCACCAGCAACAATAGTAGTGTTGTCTTTGTTAATAGTAATTTTGCGACCAACACCCATCATATCTAAGTCTGCCATCTCTAGACTCAGACCAACTTCTTCAGAAATTAGTTGACCACCAGTCAGAATAGCAATATCTTGCAGCATAGCTTTCCGGCGATCACCAAAACCAGGAGCTTTCACAGCAGCAACATTTAACACACCTCTTGCTTTATTCACCACCAAAGTTGCTAAAGCTTCTCCTTCAATATCCTCAGCAATAATTAATAAAGCTTGACCAGCGCGAGCCACCTTTTCTAATACCGCTACCAAATCCTGAATAGAAGAAATTTTCTTATCAGTAATTAAGATGCGAGCATTTTCAAACTCCACAACCAACCGCTCTTGATCGGTAACAAAATAAGGAGACAAATAACCACGATCGATTTGCATTCCTTCCACAACATCCAACTCTGTAGACAGAGACTTAGACTCTTCCACAGTGATGACTCCATCCTTGGTAACTTTTTCCATTGCTTCAGAAATCATTTTTCCGACTTCTGCATCACCACCTGCGGAAACTGTAGCAACTTGAGCGATCGCCTCTCCTTCTACTGGTTTAGCAGCTGTTTCTATTTCTGCAACTAAGTGATTAATAGTTTTTTCAATCCCTTTACGCACTGCCACTGGGTTCGCACCAGCAGCAACGTTTTTGAGACCTTCCTTAATCATAGATTGAGCTAAAACTGTAGCAGTAGTTGTGCCATCTCCAGCAATATCCTTAGTTTTGGATGCTACTTCTTGAATTAATCTAGCACCTGTATTTTCTAGAGGATCTTCTAACTCAATATCCTTTGCTACGGTAATCCCATCATTAACGATTTGGGGAGCGCCAAATTTTTTCTCTAATAATACGTTTCTACCTTTTGGACCCATTGTTATTCTGACCGCATCAGCTAAGGTATTGATACCTTTTTCTAGAGCGCGTCTGGATTTATCATCAAATTCTACAATTTTGGCCATATCTTTTTTCCTAATTGTTTCCAACTAAAAATTTAGCACTCTATACAATCGAGTGCTAGTTGGTGGAAACCGTACATGGGATAATGAATAATTAATAATGAATAATTAGGGTTTAGGGTTTTTAGATAATATCAAATCCGGTAGTATCCGTTTAAATAAAGAATGTGGAAAATAATGAATAATTAATAATTAGGATTTTTGTATAATATCAAATCTGGTAGTATCCGTTTAAATAAAGAATGTGAGAAGTAATGAATAATTAATAATGAATAATTAATAATTAGGGTTTTTGGATAATATTAAATCTGGTAGTATCAGTTTAACAAAGAATGTGAGAAGTAATGAATAATTAGGGTTTAGGGTTTTTAGATAATATCAAATCCGGTAGTATCCGTTTAAATAAAGAATGTGAGAAGTAATGAATAATTAATAATGAATAATTAATAATTAGG
>NZ_JAYKGW010000186.1:0-52670 GCF_035285525.1 Okeania sp.
GTTTGCTCTGGTGAAATATAAGCTAAAGTTCCTTCTAAAACATTAGGTGTTTGAATCGTTTGAGTTTCTTTTGGTAATAAAGTAGAAATACTAAAATCTATAATTTTAACTTCCTTAGTTTCTGGATTAATTAATATATTTGCTGGTTTAATATCTTTATGAATAATTCGATTTTGATGTAGTTGATAGAGAACTTCAGTTATTTGAATAGCTATGTCTAAAAACTCGGATATACCTCTTGTACCAGATGAGAAATTTTGATAATATTCAGCTAAAGAAATACCCCCAAAATCTGGCATGATTAAAGCATAACCATTTTGATAACGTTCGAGAGCTAATGGTTTAACAATACCTTCTATAGACAAATTCCTAACAACATTATATTGGTTCCGAAATTTGACTAATTCATTAAAAGAAGGAAAATTATTGCGCATCAGTTTAATAACTACTGGTTGACCATTTCCTTTAGTAACCCCACGATAGACGAAAGTTTGCTCACTTTCATATAATAAGTCCCTGATTTTGTAATTAGTTAGGGATATTATGTTTAAGTTCATAGTTATTTTATGAATTTTATTAAACCATTTATTGATCAAAGCTTATATTATTCTATTCGTCAGTGATCAGTATCATTACTTATGAAAATAGGCAGCCTGGAAATACTCAATTTTCTTTGATCTTGGTCGATTAGATATGAGGGGTTCCTCCCCATCCTACTCTATGAGAAGTGTTTCGCAGCATTTCGTAGGAAAGCTTTGTGGAGGGCAAAAATGACTGCTTTTTATCCTCTTTAAAAACCATTCTTGATCAACATCATTTCTGAACCAAAAACTTGACAAAATAGAAAAAATATGGTAAAAAAGAAAGCTGGAGAACTAATTTTTAGGTTATTAATTTCCACTTGCTGATTAAACTTCAAAATCTTTAACTGACTGACGATTTATAGCCATACCCTCAATTATATTTATACAAACTATAAACTTAACTTTTTTTAGCTAAAATTGAGATTATATGCTTACTCTTTTGTTAATCAATACAAACAAAAATTGCAAATTTGTTATTGATTTATATCACATTAATACCTTTGTCCCTATCGACGATAGGAAGCAATCTCCAGAACCGCCAAGGATTTCAATCCTTGGCTCATAGCTGAAGTCATCTTTCCGATGACTGTAATGTTATTCTTGAATTGAAAAATTTAGTTAACTGCATAATCTGTAAATTTTCTTTTGAAAGGAGAATAAAAATCAATTACTATATTCTCTTGAGAAACTTCTAATTCAACCAAACGTTCAGCCACAGATTCCTCGGTATTATTCTGTTGAATATATATTTTATTATCAATAATATCTAGGTGAAAAATAGAACCATATACCCAGTGATTTTTTGCCGAACCAACTTGTACTAAAAGGTAATGGTGATGCTGAGTATCGAAAATAGTTTCTACCCGAACATCACCAGACTTTTGCAAAGAAGCTTGTTTTTTTAATCAGAGTTTGGATTATTTGACGATAGTTTCGTAATTGAATAAATTGTTCCCTATCGGCGCCCCCTCCCTGCCCATGTTTAATCCCTATTTTAATAACTTTTCTACTAATATTTCAAGATCGGGAAAAACAACTGTAAAAATAGTTCCTTTGCTGTAGTTTTTTTGAACTTGATAATCACCTTGCGATGGTTGTTGAAATACGATAAGTTGTTCATTTTTGACATCCACAACCCAATATTCTAAAATGCCAGCACGGGCGTAAACAAGTCGTTTTTTTTCTAAATCTTTTTCTAAAGTTGTATCAGAAACTTCTATTAATAAATAAATTTCTTCAGGATACGGATGACGAGAATCATACAAAGATTCTGGCATTTTGACAACAGCAATATCTGGTTCGGGTTCTGAGTTAGAAAGAGTAACTGGATGTGCTTCGTAGGTTTTTGCCATACCTCGAAACTTTTCTCGCAAATATTCCGCAATAGAATCAGTTATTTTCCGATGCCAAGATTTTTCTGGCGACATTTCAATAATTTCTCCTTCTAATAATTCTACATGGCGATCGCTCAGAATACCGGCAGAAATCATCTGATGATAGTCTTGTATTGACCATTTAGCTAAAGTAATCATGGTATATTTTAACTATTAATTTTCTTATATTATAGCAATATTCGATGGATTATTGATTAGTGTCTTCAATATTGGCTGTTTTGGAATAGGCGATATAGTTACAGCATTTGCTCTGCTTTTCTTCTTGGGCAGCGTTTCATATCAGTTATCAGCTATTATTGATGGTTTGGTTGAAGTAAAAATTGCTTTAATTAAAGTAGGTTGGGTTGAACGAAGTGTTAGCGGAGCTTCCCGGAGGGAAACCCAACAACAGCTTGACGTTTGGAGTTAATGTTGGGTTTATCCGAAGGATAAGCTGCGCTTTTCATGTCGCGCAGCGAAACGTTACCTTAACCCAACCTACAAATACTAATTTATTACAGGACTTACGCAAAGGTACTATCTGTAGATTCAAAAAACTGTTGTACAATAGTTTTAAACTCTATATATAGCGTCTCTGTGTAAGTACTATTAGTAATTTTTTATAGATTTAGTTAACTGCATAGGCGGAGCATTCGGTCAGGAAATGGCATTTTTGCGCTCCGCATAACTCCGTTAACGCTTTGCGACATGTTTGCGGAGCATTCCGTCAGGAAAACGCTACGCGACATGAAACGCCCTTACTAGATATAACAGTACAAAGTTTTGAATAAAAAAAACATTCCCTAAAGTTGAGAAGCGATCGCCTCCCAAACTACTCTCCAAATAATCTCTCGACAGAAACCTCCACTTCCCTAAACGCCAACGGTACAATTACGCCCTGACTGAAAGTTTCTTGAGACTTATAATCTGTATTCGTAGGAGAACGAAATACCACAACTTCCGAATTTTGCAAATTAATCACCCAATATTCTGGAATACCTACCGCAGCATAAATCTTACTTTTTACCTCCAAATCTTTACTCAAAGTAGAATTAGAATATTCTATCAACCAAAATATATTTTCTGGATAGGGGTGATGTTCGCGATAATTTCTACCTAAGCGTTGTACGATTGCAATATCTGGTTCGGGTTCAGAATTACTTTGTGGTAATGTAATAGGTTTACCTTGACGGACTTTAGCGCGTTCCCCTAACAGATATATCAAATATTCTGCTGCTTCATCACTGGTATAAGCATGAAATTCTCCCTCTGGCGCCATTTCCACAATTTCTCCATTTAATAATTCCACACAGCGTTCCACTAATATTCCTGCTGCAATCATTTGATGATATTCGGTAACTGTCCACTTGGCAGTAGTCATAGTCATAGCGATCGCTCCTTTGATTTGATAGTTTTATCTGACAGCAGTTTTCACCCTCAATCAACCACATATAAAAAATGATAACCCACTAGGGACTTTGTATGCAAGGTCTCTACTGTTTTTTTTCAATTTATTTAGGATTGCTATTTTCAACTCCATAAATATTTGTTATAGAGCATTTGCCACTGTTGAGTTCGATTTTTTTTGCCTTTGGATAGCAGTGTCATTTCATTTATCGGTTATCAGTAGGGACGTATCGCTGCGCGACATGCAGCGCATTTTTGTTATGCAACTTCCCTACAGTTATCCTTTACCAGCAATAAAAATAGGGAAGTTAGCTGTAGATAAAACTATGCAGGGTAGGGGTTTGGGTAAGACGTTATTGATGAAATGCTTGAAAAAAGCTGTTCGCCTTTCTTCAGAGGTGGGGACTTTGCCATCGCGGTTGATGCTTTTAATGAGGATGCTAAGGCTTTTTATTTAAAATATGGCTTCATTCCTTTGGAAGATAATCCACTTTCGCTTTTGATCCCTATGAAAACAATTTTGGCTGTTTTGGAATAGGCGATATAGCTACCGCACTTGCTCTGTCTTTTATGTTGCGAAGGGTTTCAGATCAGTTATCAGTTATTATTGATAGTTTGGTTGAAGTAAAGATTACTTTAATTAAAGTAGGTTGGGTTTCACTTTTTTCAACCCAACAACACCTTGACGCTTGCGGTTACAGCCCTTTTCAGATCAATGAACCACAAGAAAAAAGCGATAACTCTGTAGGGACCTTGCATGCAAGGTCCCTAAAGTATATTCAAATGAAAACTGCTGTCATGTTGGGTTGAGGTAACGAAACCCAACCTACAAATACTATTTAGTATACGCTATATTATAGTGCCTTTGCATAAGTCCTGACTACTACATTTGTACTTCATAAGTTTCGCCTACGGTACTGCACCTGTAACCCAGAACTGCACCTTCAATTTTCCCAGTCGTGATCATATCACCTCTACCAACAACAGTAAATACAGTTTCTCCCCTACATCTTTCGTTAGCTACATACTGGTATCAACAAACTTCTAGAATGCAGTCTCACTACCATTCCTGCCGCACCTACTCGGATACAACAAGCCAGTGGCGCCATTTTTGACGTAATAAGAATCGCTTGATTTTCCAGTAGCACAAGCACTTTGATCTGAGCGCAACTGCTGAACTTTCAGTTCCCCATCTCGGCTATAAAGTTGGGATTGGGCAATGGCACTGTTATTGAAGCCTACAGCTAAAATAAATGTTGTTGGCAATAACATTAAATTGGCGATTCGAGAAAGTTGTGAACGTAAGTTTGACATAACAAAAGACTTCTTATATTCATAACCAAAACTAATTACCGAATCATTAATTCAGATTAAAGAGGTAATGATCCATTAATATATCCTCATCCCAAATTAATTTTGTACACAAATCCCCTTAAATTTTCTTAACAAATATTGAGAGTATATACCTGATTTTTTGTCAATAGATGTAACAAAAAATTTCCAACTTCTTATAGAATTGTATCAAATCAATACATTACTCTACCTTTTTGGCAAATTTTCTGGTATATATACTCAATTGAGCATCAGCAACTATCCCCAAGGAGTAATACTTAAAATGTTCACATCCGTTAAACCTACCATTCGCCACATTGTCCCAGATGACTTGAAGGGGCGATCGCTCTTAAAGGTTGTATATATAGTTCTAGAAGCACAGTATCAAAGTGCCCTTTCCGGAGCAGTACGTTCTATTAACGAGAAAAATCCTAATTTGGCCATAGAAATAAGTGGCTATTTAATAGAAGAACTCCGCGACCCCCAAAACTACGAAAACTTTAAAAGAGAAGTTTCTGAAGCTAACATTTTTATCGCCTCCCTAATTTTCATTGAAGACTTGGCCGAAAAAGTAGTAGAAGCTGTAACACCCCACCGCGACAAACTCGATGCTGCGGTAGTTTTCCCTTCCATGCCACAAGTGATGCGCCTGAATAAAATGGGTACATTCTCCATGGCGCAACTAGGTCAGAGCAAAAGTGCTATAGCTCAGTTTATGCGGAAGCGCAAAGAAAAATCTGGTTCTTCTTTCCAAGATGGAATGTTGAAGTTACTGCAAACTCTGCCGAAAGTATTGAAATATATGCCTATTGATAAGGCGCAGGATGCTAGGAACTTTATGCTCAGTTTCCAATATTGGTTAGGGGGTTCCTCCGAAAACTTGGAAAACTTCTTACTGATGTTGGCAGATAAATATGTTTTCAAAGATGAGAAAAAAAGTTCTTTTAAATATGTCGATCCAGTAGTTTATCCAGACATGGGTGTTTGGCATCCCCTCGCCCCCAAAATGTTTGAAGACGTCAAAGAATATCTCAACTGGTACAACCAGCGCCAAGATATTTCCGAAGATTTGAAAGACCCCCTCGCTCCTTGTGTTGGTTTAGTTTTGCAGCGCACCCACTTAGTTACCGGAGACGACGCTCACTACGTTGCCATGTTGCAAGAGTTGGAAGCATTGGGAGCTAGAGTTATTCCCGTATTCGCTGGAGGATTAGATTTTTCCAAACCAGTCGATGCTTATTTCTGGGAAACCGCTGCCAAAGGAGTTGCACCCACACCATTAGTAGATACAGTTATTTCCTTGACTGGTTTTGCATTAGTTGGCGGACCTGCAAGACAAGACCATCCGAAAGCCATCGAATCCTTGAAACGGTTGAACCGTCCATATATGGTAGCTTTACCTCTAGTTTTCCAAACCACCGAAGAATGGGAAGAAAGCGAACTTGGTCTGCACCCCATACAAGTCGCTTTGCAAATAGCTATTCCCGAACTAGACGGAGCGATCGAACCTATTATTATGTCTGGGCGAGATGGAGCAACCGGAAAAGCGATCGCTCTCCAAGACCGGATCGAAGCAGTCGCTACACGGGCGCTGAAGTGGGCAAGTCTGAGACGCAAACCTAAACTGAATAAAAAAGTTGCCATTACTATTTTCAGTTTCCCACCAGATAAAGGAAATGTTGGTACTGCTGCATATTTAGATGTATTCGGTTCCATCTATGAAGTTGTCAAAGGACTCAAAAACAACGGTTACGATATTCAAGACTTGCCAGACTCCGCAGCAGAGTTGATGAAGCAAGTTATTCACGATGCCACTGCTCAATATCAAAGTCCTGAGTTGAATATTGCTCACCGGATGTCAGTTGCAGAATATGAACGTCTGACTCCATACTCCGAAAGGTTGCATGAAAACTGGGGTCCGCCTCCAGGAAACCTGAATAGCGACGGCGAAAATTTATTAATTTACGGTAAGAGTTTCGGCAACGTTTTCATCGGAGTCCAACCAACATTTGGTTATGAAGGCGATCCTATGCGGTTATTGTTCTCTCGTTCCGCTAGTCCTCATCATGGTTTTGCTGCTTACTATACTTATTTAGAACAAATTTGGCAAGCTGATGCGGTACTACATTTCGGGACTCACGGTTCTCTCGAATTTATGCCTGGTAAACAAATCGGAATGTCTGGAGACTGTTATCCAGATAATCTGATCGGTAATATTCCCAACATCTATTATTATGCAGCGAATAATCCTAGTGAGGCGACTATTGCTAAACGTCGGAGTTATGCAGAGACTATTTCTTATTTGACTCCCCCTGCCGAAAATGCTGGTTTATATAAAGGTTTGCAGGAGTTGAACGAGTTGATCGGTTCTTATCAAACTTTGAAAGATAGCGGACGGGGTGTTCCCATTGTTAACACTATTATGGATAAGTGTCGGATGGTGAACTTAGACCAGGATGTGACGCTGCCAGAAAAAGATGCTCAGGAGTTGACTGCTGAGGAACGGGATAAAATTGTCGGTGATGTTTACCGCCGACTGATGGAAATAGAGTCTCGGTTATTGCCTTGTGGTTTGCACATTATTGGTAAACCTCCTAGTGCTGAGGAAGCGATCGCTACTTTGGTAAATATTGCTAGTCTCGACAGAGAAGAGGAAGGAATAACTGGTTTACCTAGAATTATTGCTAACAGTCTCAACCGGGATATTGAGGAACTTTACCAAAATAATAATCAGGGTATTTTGGCAGATGTGGAGTTAGTTCAGAGTATTACGGAAGCGACTCGTGCTGCTGTTGCTGCGTTGGTTCACCAACAAACCGATGCTGACGGCCGAGTTTCGATGGTGAGCAAACTCAATTTCTTCAACATGATGAAAAAAGCACCTTGGATAGAAGCTCTGGAAACAGCAGGCTTTCCCGATGTTGATGCCGAACTTATTAAACCTCTGTTTGAATATTTGGAATTTTGCTTAGAGCAGGTTTGTGCTGATAACGAGTTAGGTTCCCTGTTGCGAGCGTTGGAAGGAGAATATATTTTACCGGGACCTGGTGGCGACCCCATTCGCAACCCAGATGTGTTACCGACTGGTAAGAATATGCACGCTCTCGACCCCCAGTCTATTCCCACTGCTGCTGCGGTTAAGTCGGCAAAAATTGTAGTTGACCGTTTATTGGCGCGACAAATGCAAGAAAATGGTGGGCAGTATCCAGAAACTATCGCTGTTGTGTTGTGGGGAACTGACAATATCAAGACTTATGGTGAATCTCTTGCTCAAGTAATGTGGATGGTAGGTGTGAAACCTGTACCTGATGCTTTAGGTAGGGTGAATAAGTTAGAATTAATTCCATTATCAGAATTAGGTCGTCCCCGTGTTGACGTAGTGATTAACTGTTCCGGTGTATTCCGAGATTTATTTATCAATCAAATGAACCTTTTGGATAAAGCTGTGAAAATGGCAGCAGAAGCAGAGGAACCGGAAGAGATGAACTTTGTTCGGAAGCACGCTCTCAAGCAAGCCGAAGAGTTAGGAGTAAATTTACGTCAAGCTGCAACGCGGGTATTTTCTAATGCTTCCGGTTCCTATGCTGCGAACGTTAATTTGGCAGTTGAGAATAGTACCTGGGAAGATGAGTCAGAATTACAGGAAATGTATTTGAAGCGCAAGTCGTTTGCATTTAATTCTGATAACCCAGGAATGATGGAAGATAACCGGAAAGTGTTTGAGTCAGCATTGAAAACTGCCGATGCCACATTCCAGAATTTAGATTCGTCGGAAATTAGTTTAACCGATGTGAGTCATTATTTTGATTCCGATCCGACAAAAATTGTGGCGAGTCTGAGGAAAGATGGTAAAAAACCATCTTCTTATATTGCGGATACGACGACTGCCAATGCTCAGGTGCGTTCATTATCTGAGACGGTACGTTTAGATGCGCGGACAAAAATGTTGAATCCGAAATGGTATGAGGGAATGTTGTCTCATGGTTATGAAGGAGTGCGGGAGTTGTCAAAGCGTCTCGTGAATACTATGGGATGGAGTGCGACTGCTGGTGCTGTGGATAACTGGGTTTATGAAGATGTGAATGAGACATTTATAAAGGATGAGCAGATGCAGCAGCGGTTGTTGAATTTGAATCCGCATTCGTTCCGGAAGATGGTGACGACATTGTTGGAAGTGAACGGACGTGGTTATTGGGAGACAAGTGAGAGTAATTTGGATCGGTTAAGAGAGTTGTATCAGCAAGTGGAGGATAGGATAGAGGGGATAGAGTAATTAATGGATAATGGATAATTGATAATGGATAATGAGAAGTATCTCTAATTATTAATTATCTATGGTAGGGTGGGTGAATATTTGCCCGCCCTATTTCATATTACTGCAGTTTGTAAAATATCTTTTTTATCTCAAAATGGAACTACACGCATACACTAAAACAATTTCCGAGCTATTTTCTGTAAAGAAGCAGTATATTGTCCCTAGATTTCAAAGACCATACTCATGGGATAAAGATAAGGTATCTGAGTTATGGGATGATATAGTTTCAAATATTTCCATCAATGATGATAATACCTTTAGTTATGAAGAGTATTTTATTGGTTCACTTGTTCTTGTAGGTGATGATAAGTCTGTAAAGATGCAAATTGTTGATGGACAACAACGCTTAACAACATTGACTATTCTACTTTCTACCCTTTGTCAAAGGTTTCTAGAGATTGATAAAAAAAATATAGCTGAATCTATCTATGAAAACTATATTGCCGGAAAAGATGACGACGGTAATTATTATTTTAAATTAGAAAATGAGACCCCAAAACCTTTTTTTCAAACAGTTATTCAAGATATTAATAAAGTTAGTAAAAAACA
Organism: Okeania sp.; assembly: GCF_035285525.1. GTDB lineage: Bacteria > Cyanobacteriota > Cyanobacteriia > Cyanobacteriales > Microcoleaceae > Trichodesmium. The sequence continues at coordinate 9,561 of NZ_JAYKGW010000186.1, forward strand.
ATGTCTCCCATCTTCTGAGGAAGAACAAACTTTGTTAAATTCATATGATGAATTTTATTCTTACACCTCTAAAACATCTCTCAAGCAGAAATTTAAAAAATATCGTCTAGATGAAAGTTTATATGAAAATCTTTTGAAGGCAATTAGAGATCAAGTCGTTACGTATTTGAAAGTGATTTTTATAACTGTTAAAGAAGAAGATGATGCTTATACAATCTTTGAAACTTTAAATGCTAGAGGAATGGACTTAACTTTTGTTGATTTAATAAAAAATAAAGTCTTCAAAAGCTCAACAACAACTCACCCCGATGATTTTACCAAAACTAAGTGGACAAACTTGAGAAATATAATAGATTCACGAGATGATGTAGGCAGTCTAGAAATTTTTGTAAGACACTGGTGGATATCTAAATATGATTATACGAGTAAAGATAATATTTACAAACATTTTAAAAAGCGATGGAATAGTGGGGAAATAGGTGAAAATTTTTTAGATGAGTTAGTAAATGATGCTAAATTGTACATGAAAATATCATCTCCTGTTACAGAAGACTTTAAGCAGCAGGAAGAAAAAGACCTATATAAATCTTTAGTGGCATTAAAAATTTTTAATGTTAGTCAACAAAAACCTTTCATACTAAGCCTATTCAAAACTTTAGAAAATAAGAAAATAACATTAGCTCAAGTAAAAGACATTCTTACTTTTATTGAAAAATTTCACTTCTCTTTGAATGCAATCTGTTCTTTGGGTTCTTTAGGTATTGAAAGAAGTTATTCTACAGCGGCAAGAGAACTACTTAAAGCAAATAACAAACGACAATCAAACCAAGTATTAAAGGAATTAAAACAACGGTTTGAACCACGAATTCCTGCGAGAAGCACTTTCGTAGAGAACTTCTCTCGATTAAAGTATACCAGTAAAGAGCCTAAACATAAAAAACTAATTCAATATATTTTTAGCTATATTGAATCACGCAAACAAACAACTAATGAGTTTAAGCCTAATAGCATGACATTAGAGCATATATTACCCCAATCTTATAAGAAAGATAAAGAATTTGTAGCTTCTATTGGTAATTTATTACCTTTGGGACAAAAATTAAATGAAGAAGCTGCGGATAAAGATGTTCATAAAAAAATAGAGATATATAAGAAATCAAATTTTGCACTAACACAAGAATTTGCTCAAACTCCTCCTCAAAAATGGGGAAAGGAAGAAATTAGAAAAAGAACAAATGATCTGGCTGAATATTGTTACAATTCTATGTGGAATAATAGCAACCCATGATTTACGAAATAATCCTTTACTGGAGTCAAGAAGACCGAGCATTTATAGAAGAAGTTCCAGAATTACCAGGTTGTATTGCTGATGGAGAAACCTATCAACAAGCACTGCAAAATGTAGAAATAATTATGCAAGAATGGATAGAAACTGCTCAAGAATTAGGACGAGAAATTCCTACACCAAAAAATCGGTTAATCTTAACATAGATAAAATAGGCGATTCTCTAGTTAATTATATATTCAATCAGACATAATAAAAATTTACATAGCAATTAGATTAAATTTGTAGTAAAGTATTAAGTGAAGTTGTTTTTGAAAAAATTTGAGAAAAGGAAAATCTAGATGACAAATAAAACCTGCTTTGATATTTTTGAGCAGTGCGTATTAGCTGTCCAGGGAGGTGAACTCATTGAATCTGTCAGCCGTAAAGACAAAGAGTTTCATTTTCAAAACTGGTTTAAAAAACGTTTACAAAATATTCCAGTTCATTTTGAAGAATCAGGGAGAAATAAATACCCAGATTTCTGTTTAGTCGAGTCAACTGAAGGTTATGAGGTTAAAGGTTTGGCTTGGCCTGGCCGCGAACGTGACTACGACTGCAATAGCCAAGTTCCAACAGGTTATCATAACGGCAGGCAAATATTTTATGTTTTTGGTCGTTATCCTGCCGATCTGTCAGTTTATCCAGACAAAGTGAACGGAAACCGACAGTATCCAGTAATCGATCTAGTAATCTGTCACGGTGATTTTCTGAATGCAGAACATAACTACGTTCACAAGAATAAAAGTGTCAAAGGTTTTGGCAGTTATGGAGATATTATGATTCGCGATCGCAAAATGTATGTTGCTCCAACACCTTTTGCACTAACCGAAGGAACAACCGGTTTAATGACTCTCATTGTTCCCGAAGGTATGGATGCTGACTCTAGGTTTCAAGAAGTTGGTCGATTAAGTCGTTTTGAAGCAGACAGTCTAGTAGTCGGTTACTCCTTTGACTTGGAGACTAACGAACTTAAAGCCCAGATGCGTCCTAATCCCAATGCAGGAAACGAACATAAATTTATAGCATATAGGCTCACTAACCAAGGCTCAAGGTTTGTCACAATGGCAGGTGTTACTCCAGCTATTGATGAAAGTATGGAAAGTAATGAGTAATAGACATCTCCAAAAATCAAAAATCAAATCAATTATTTCGTCCTGTTCCCTGTTCCCTATTCCCTGTTCCCTATTTTCTGGAGATGAGTAATGAATCCAAGAATTAAACAACATCCATTGATTCCACCCGATGCAACTACTGCAATTGAATGTGATTTCCCGATTCTTGAAATTAGCCAATTAGCAGAGCGAGAGAGTTGGCGTAAGGAAATTAATCGCCCAATATATCACATTCACAAATGGTGGGCGACACGCTTGGGAACAGTATTTCGTGCCATTACTTTAGCAGCTTTGAGTCGCCCTGGTACTAATATTTGGAACAATTTCTATGAAAGTCACCAATTCACGAACAAAGTCGTACTCGATCCATTTATGGGTAGTGGTACAACCCTAGGGGAAGCAGTTAAACTAGGAGCTAAGGCAATAGGTTGCGATATCAACCCCATCAGCACTTTTCTGGTTCGTCAAGCATTTACTAGAGTTCCAGAAACAGAACTTCGGGCTGCATTTACTCGTCTTGAACAGAAAGTTGCTCCCGATATTCGTCATTATTATCAGACTAGAGACCCACATACTGGCGAATTGATACCAGTGCTTTACTTTTTCTGGGTTAAGACTGTCGTCACACCCACGTTGGAAACGATTCCACTTTTTTCTAGGTATGTATTTTCACAGAATGCTTACCCTAAGAAAAAGCCGAAAGCTCAGATTATTTGTCCCAACTGTTGGAGTGTAATTGAAAATAGGTATGACACCACCAACCTGATATGTCCTCATTGTCAGCATTCCTTCAATCCTCAAAAAGGACCTGCATCGGGTCAATACATAACTGCACAAGATGGTACTCGCTACCGTATTAAAGACCTTTTACCATCTAATGGCAACCCACCAGTAAATCGGCTATATGCTATTATGGCGTTACGTCGAAATGGTGAGAAAGTTTACCTTCCAGTGAGAGAGGAAGATTTATCATTGTATACTGAGGCTGAAGCCAGACTAAAATCTGAGACTTTGCCACTACCAACTTTGAAAATTAGAGATGGATATAATACCAACCAAGCTCGTAGTTATAATTACACCTACTGGCGCGACTTTTTTAATTCTAGACAGTTATTATGTCTTGGACTCCTGTTGCGCAGTATCCTTGAAATAGAAGATCAAGCCATTCAGGAGCAAATGTTATGTCTCTTTTCTAGCACTTTGGAATTCAATAGTTTGTTTTGTAGTTTCAAAGGTGAGGGTACTGGTGCTGTGCGACATACCTTTTCAAATCATATATTAAAGCCAGAGCGTACTCCCTTAGAAAACTCAGTATGGGGAACGGATAAGAGCAGTGGTACTTTCAGTAGCCTGTTTGAGTCGCGCTTGATGCGAGCAAAACGCTATCTGGATTATCCTTTTGAAATTAAACGTAACTTCACTGTTAAGCAGAAAGCATCCCAAAAACCTGTAGCAAGTCAAAGTATTAACGTTCAGAAAGTAAAAACATGGGAGCAATTTGATAATAGGGAAAATAGCCTGATGGTAATCAATGGTGATAGTTCCTACTTACCCTTACCTGCAAAATCAGTTGATGCAGTTGTTACCGATCCCCCTTATTTCGATTTCATCCATTACAGCGAGTTAAGTGATTTCTTTTTTGCCTGGCTGTCTCCTGTTCTCAAAGATCGCTATCCAGAGTTTGCCAAACCTAATTCATCAAACCAGGGAGAAGTTCAAGATAAAAGTCCCCTCATATTTGCCAGACAACTTGCTTCAGTTTTTTCTCAGTGTAGCCGTGTACTTAAGGATGATGGAGTATTGGTATTCAGTTTTCATCACTCCAAAGTTGAAGGATGGGCTGCGATTTGCGAAGCTATTACAATTGCTGGAATGCTTGTTGTTGCAACACATCCAGTTTATAGTGAGTTCCGCACAGGAACCTCAAAGACAGCAGCTAAAAGCCGGATTTGCCTAGATGCAATCTTAGTTTGTAAGAAATATTCCTCATTTAATATACGTCTAGACCAGCAGACTTTAATAAGTAAGACTGAAACTTTAGCTAAACAACTCGAAGAGGGCGGAATATCTATTTCTGAAGCAGATCGTTTTGTAATTCTTGCCTCACAGATGTTAATCCCTTTATCTCAACAAAAAAGAGACTTTAATTTTGTGTGCAATACTTTACAACAAATACATCAAGTTGCTCAAAAATCTTGGAATTCTAAAGTGGCTTCCTAATGTAGAAATAATTATGCAAGAATGGATAGAAACTGCTCAATAATTAGGACGAGAAATTCCTATCATTATTTAATTATTCCTTGTTTCATTTCAGTTTCAATGTGGTTAATATCTGCCTCTAATTCTGCAAATACTTCTTCTCCATCAATTCCTTCACCACGATCTAGTTCTTCTATTCCCATTCTTATTTTTTCTTTTAACTCAACAAAATGTTTAGCACGAATACTCTCTTTTTCTGATAAAAGTCGCAATGCTTCTCCTACTACTTCTGTAGCGGATGAATACCTACCACTATTAACTTGTTCCTCAATAAATTTTCGCGCTTCTAGACTTAAAGATATGTTCATAAAAACGACCTAAATAATTGTCAAATTATTAAAATTATAACCCTAGTAGGAAAATATAGCAAGTTGCATAATTTCCAGAATTATCCGCACAAAAATACGGTCAATATTGATATAGATAAAGCAGGCGATCGCTCTTTTTATGAAGAGAGCGATCGCCACCATAACCAAACCAAAAATACCTGCTACTTTTACACCAAAGAATGTACTTGACTACCAGGAGCAGGTGCGCCTCGTAATAATCCTTCCGTACTAATATCTTCGTCTATTTCTTCCCAATGAATACCATAACCACCACCACATATTTCCCATGCTTGTAGTTGTTCGGGAGTTGCTTTTAATAGACGAGGATACCAAACTAAAGGAACAGTAATAGTACGTCCATCCATCAGTTCAACACTGAAAGTATCCTCTTGTATTTGTACATTTTTAACTCGCTCATCAGCTTGAGGTGTTGAAGTACTCATTCCATTTCTCCAAAAAATTTTGTTGATTTAATTCGACAATTGATTGAATTTTTCTTAACTCTTTAGGACTGAACCCAATATTCTTAGCTAGAGATACAGAAGATAACCAGAATTTGGCAGAAAGATTATCTCTATCAACATGAATATGTGGTGGTTCATTTGGTTCGTGACTATAGAAGTAAAAGCGATATGCTTCAAATCTAAGAACAGTTGGCATTTTTTACTACTAAAATTTACTTTATTAATAGCATATATTGTCAAGCTTGGCAAAATGTAGAAATAATTATGCAAGAATGGATAGAAACTGCTCAAGAATTAGGACGAGAAATTCCTACACCAAAAAATCGGTTAATATTGGCTAGATAGAAGAGGCGATCGCCTTCCTCATAAAGAGAGCGATCACTACCTTTTTTTATTACAACTTTTTGTGCTATCCTAAAGTAGATATTGCCTACTAAAAATAATCAAATCAAGGAGTGAAAATCATGGAAAACCCAATAGAAAAAATGGCAAAAGCAGCTACTAGAATAGATATTCGTGCTGCTGTGTCTGCGGCCAAGAATTACTTAATTTCAGTGAAAGATTTATTAGGAGGAACACAAGATATTAGACTAGAAGAAGTTGAATTATCTGAAAACGAACAATTTTGGTTAATTACACTTGGATATAACCGCAGAAAAGACCTTGCTTTACCTGATGAAGTTGATTATAGCGACTTATCTCCCGAATTTATTGGCATAGAACGAGATTATAAAATTTTTACAGTTAATGCTCAGACAGGTGTAGTTGAATCTATGAAAATCCGCGAATTATGATAATTGAAACTCAACTGTTAAAAAAATATCAAAGCAAAGGTATTTTAGTTGATACAAATATTTTGCTTTTATGGTTTGTTGGTAGAGTTAATCAAAAGCGCATTTCTCGATTTAATCGCACTAAAAAATTTCTACCAGAACATTATCAATTATTAGATAGACTATTAAAGTTTGCCAAAGTTGTTACCACCCCTAATATTCTGACAGAAGTTAATAGTTTAATTAATCAAATGGGCGAACCAGACCGCTCAAAATGCCTCAGTATTTTAGCTAAAGAAGTTACTAAACTAGATGAATTTTATCTTGAAAGTAGCACTGTCAGTCAAGAGGAAAAATTTACTAAATTTGGTTTAACTGACAGTGGAATTATCAGTCTAGTACAAGGAAAATATTTAGTATTAACTGACGATTTTCCACTAGCAAATTATTTACAAAGCATTGGAGTTGATACAGTTAATTTTAACTATTTGATTGATTATCAATGGTAGTTGAAAAAAACTAAAATCTTCAGTCCAAAGGCTTAAAATACAGTCAATATTGACATAGATAAAACAAGCGATAGAACTCCGTTCCGCTTCGCGATCGCCTTCCTAAGAAAAAGAGCGATCGCTACTATAATTAAACTAAAAATACCTGCTATTTCATATCAATAATTTTCAGATATATCTGCCTAATTTGACTTTAACTGATTCAGGCGATCGCGTAATATTTCTGCCTGTTTTTCTGCCTCTGCTAAATTATTTCTAGTTTCTTCTACAAATTTAGGATCTGCCTTCTCAACAAAAGCAGGTTTACTTAACCTTTTAGAAGTAGATAAAATTTCTTTTTCTAACTTTCCTAATTTCTTTTCTAACCGAGCTGATAAAGCTTCAATATCTACTACTCCAGATAAAGAAATTAAAACTTGTACGGTTCCAATCACACCTGCAATAGTTTGACCAATTTTTTCATCAATCTTAGCAGTAATATCTAACTTTTCAATCTTGACTAAATTCTGAATATAAACCTCTCCTTTTTGCAAAATTTTTCGTTCTTTTTCATTCTCACTTTGCAAAATTGCTGTGATTTTCACCTTGGGTTTAATATCAACTTCTGCCCGTAAATTTCTCAATGTCCGAATTACCCCAATTAATAATTCAAACTCCTCTTCTAGATCGGAATTAATTAAAGATTTCTCTAACTTCGGATAAGACTCCAAAGCCAAACATTTTTCTTCTCCAACCTGATTTAAAGTATGCCAAATTTCCTCAGTAATATGAGGCATAAAAGGATGTAATAATCTCAAAAATCCATCCAAAACATAAGCCAAAGTTTGCTGTGCCACTAACTTAGAATTTTCATCCTCACCCTGCAAACGAGACTTCACTAATTCCAAATACCAATCACAAAAATCTCCCCAAATAAATTCATAAATACCTTTAGCAGCTTCCCCCAAACCATAATTATCTAAATAATTACAAGTTTGCTGTACAGTCTGATAGAAACGAGACCAAATCCAACAATCAACTAACTCTAATTTATCCGCCTCTGGTTCTCCTAATTCTTGAGGAGTTTTCCCCTCTAATTTCATCATTACAAATCGAGCAGCATTCCAAATTTTATTAGTAAAATTTCGAGACGCTTCTACCGATGCTGACTCATCAGTTTCTCGATTATAATCCATCCTTACATCTTGTCCTGCTCCGGCAGTTTCTCGCATCAAAGTATAACGCAAAGCATCAGTTCCATACTTTTCAATTAATAATAATGGGTCTATTCCATTACCAACAGATTTAGATTGTTTTTTGCCGTTTTCATCTAACATTAAACCGTGAATATATACAGTTTCAAATGGCATTTCCCCAGTTAAATGTACTCCCATCATTGTCATTCTAGCAACCCAGAAAAAGATGATATCAAAACCAGTTGAAAGAGTGCTAGTCGGATAATATTTAGCTAAGTCGGGAGTGTTTTCCGGCCAACCTAATGTGGAAAACGGCCATAAACCTGATGAAAACCATGTATCAAGCACATCTGGGTCTTGTTGAATTTTTACATCATCTCCAAATTTTGCCTTTGCTTGCTCTAATGCTTCCGCTTCCGAACGAGCGACAATAAAAGGAGTGCCATCAGTAATTTCGCCATTAGTTTCGCTGATAGCATACCAAGCCGGAATTTGATGACCCCACCACAGTTGCCTAGAAATGCACCAGTCTTTAATTTTTACTAACCAGTCGCGATAAACTTTCGTCCAACGTTCCGGAACAAATTTCGGTTGATTGTGTTCATCTAATAATTCCAGTGTTTTCGTTGCCAATGGTTCAATTTTGACAAACCACTGAGTTGAAAGTAGAGGTTCTACAGGTACTTTCCCGCGATCGCTATAAGGAACGCTATGACTATATTCTTCTATTTTAACCAAAAACCCTTCTTCTCTTAATCGTTTGATAACATTTTTCCGTGCCTCAAAACGGTCTTGTCCGGCAAACACTCCGGCATTTTCATTCAAACTGCCATCCTTATTCATAATATTAATAAATGGCAAATTATGACGTTTACCCATTTCAAAATCATTGGGGTCATGGGCTGGAGTAACTTTAACACAACCAGTACCAAACTCAAGGTCTACCAACTCATCAGCAACAATAGGTATTTCCCGTCCCATTATTGGTAGAGTCAGAGTTTTGCCAATCAGATTTTTGTAGCGATCGTCATTGGGGTTCACTGCAACACCAGTATCTCCCAACATTGTTTCTGGACGAGTTGTAGCAACTTCCACATAACCACTACCATCAGTGAGGGGGTAGCGGAAATGCCAGAGGTTGCCATGAACTTCCTTATTTTCCACTTCCAAGTCAGAAACCGCAGACTGACTAGCAGGACACCAGTTCACCAAATAGTTACCGCGATAAATGAGACCTTGTTCATAGAGACGCATGAATGCTTCAATCACAGCTTTAGATAAACCTTCATCCAGAGTAAAACGTTCCCGCGTCCAGTCTGTAGAAACTCCGAGACGACGCAGTTGATTAACAATAGTACCACCAGACTCCGCTTTCCATTCCCAAGCACGTTCCAGGAATTTTTCCCGTCCGATATCGTAGCGAGTTTTGCCTTCAGCTTTCAGTTTACGTTCCAGAATAGTTTGAACTGCGATACTAGCGTGGTCAGTACCAGGGAGATAGAGGGTATTTTCACCCCGCATTCGATGGTAACGGATCAAAGTGTCAATCAGAGAATTATTAAAAGCATGACCTGCATGGAGACTACCTGTAACGTTTGGTGGAGGAATAACGATACAGTAAGGGTCTCCCGGTTGGTCAGGGTTGGCTTGGAATGTATTATTTTCTTCCCAATATTTTTGCCATTTAGCTTCAGTGGCAAACGGGTCATATTTGCTTGGTAGTTCAGGTATGGTTTTGGTCATTTCAGTTATTAATTATTAGCAGGATTTACGCAAAGCTACTATATATAGAGTCAAAAAACGATTGCGCTATAGTTTTAAACACTATATCTATGGTCGCTGCGTAAGTCCTGATTAGTTAACTTCCAATAGAGGAGTTTAGTTAACAGTACCTTCTAATTAATCAGGAGGCTGGAAATTCAAAGTTTCCTTAATATTCTGTAGTCAAGTTAGTCTGTAGATAGGGTTGTCAAGGGCAAAATTCATGTGCTATGTTAGTCTGGAATTTCTTAAAAAGATAGAGTGCGAAAACAGGAAAAACTATTTATCAGGTAAAACACGAATTACTTTCAAATTATCCGATCCAAGAGCTGCAAAAACCTACAATAAAATTCAGGGCGATTTGTATTAGATATCTCCAGAAAAGAGGGAACAGGTATGGAGGTAACAGGGAACAGAGAAGAATAATGGATAATTTCTAGATAAGAATTGATTTTACTTTTTATTTTTGGAGATGTCTATTTTATACATAGGACTAAAGCCATGAACGCTATTGGTAGGCGGAGCTTTGCGTTCCGCAAAGCTCCGCTTTATATGTCGGCTCAAGCGCCGAAACACTACGCGACATGTAAAGGGCGCAACGCAAAACGCACCAATACCCCATATCTAGTGCCTTTGCTTAAGTCCCAGTATATTTCGGGATAATGAGGTACAGGATAAATGCTGAAAATATTGTACTGCTGGCCGGAAAGCCGATATGGGAGTTTATCTCACGGGTAAAGGAAAGCGCTGTAGGTGTTTTCTGACTCTTGTTTTAAATAGCAAAAACCTTGAGGCGATCGCTTAAAAAAATTATGGCGATCGCCTAAATTGGTAGACGCTATATAGAACCCATTTGGGATTTATAAAATTAGGTAGGGAGATAGTGAATATGGGGCTTTTTTCTACCTTTTTCCCTATTCTATTTTTCAATATCTCCTCTTGGGAGGGGTCAGGGGTAGGTTGAGTCCTGTCTACTTTGCCACAAACTCCCAGCGGGTGCAAAGATACCAAATCCCTTCTATAGTGTCTTTCAGTAAGTCCTGTAATAATTGATTTTACTTTTTATTTTTGGAGATATTTAAGAAATAAAGAGCCAAATGTTAAGACAAATTTATCAACGGTTAAAGTTTGTTTAAGCCCCTTGCTGTTGTCAAAAAAATCTGCTAGTATCAGCACTGCTTCTAATTTGCTAGTGTCATATCAAAAAAAAGGGTGTTTATATATTAGAGACTACGGAACAGTTCCGCGACGCCTCCCAAAATAGCGCTCGCCTTGATATCCTCTTAGTCAATGATGACGGCTTTGATGCCCCAGGTATTAATATTCTCTTCGGTCAATTAACTGAAGCGGGGCATAATGTGACGATGGTAGGACCAAAAGAACAACAAAGTGGTACTGGTATTGCCATTGATGCCGATCGCATTTTTCAACCCATCGAAACAGTCAACATTGCTCCTAATAAATGGTTCGTCGATGCTACCCCTGTCGTAACAACTCAAGCAGGTTTGGATTTTATTCTCGACGGCGAAGAACCAGATTTAGTGATATCCGGTATCAATGAACGAGCAAATATCGGTACTAATATTGCTATTTCTTCTGGCACTGTTAGCGCTGCTACCACTGCTATCCGTCGAGGTATTCCGGCGATTGCAGTCAGTGCTGGAGGAAGTGATGAAGAAGCTACCGATAGAGCATACACTATTGGTTCTCAGTTTGTAGTAGATGCAATCGACCAGTTGATTGCCACTCAAACCCCAGGAGAAGAACTACTACCAGAAGGTGTAGGGTTGAACATCAACATTCCAGGGGAGTTTCCGGAAGGAATAGAGGGCGTGCGAGATGTAGCATTTACCAGGTTAGACGAAACTACAACTTTTAATATCTTTTTTGGCGAACTTCCCTCCAGTTTTGGAGAGGGGGCAGGGGTATTGGTGAGCGGTGTCGAGCCTATAGAACCTAGTGCTATCAATGACCCGACTTCCGAAGGAGAACAATTTCTCTCCGGTGCAATAACTGTTACTCCCATTGATGGCAACTGGAGTTCATCAGAAACTGTATTACAAAACTTGAGCGATCGCTTTGCTGCTGCACCCGCTAATCCTACTGTCACTCCCCTCAATATTCTCATTACCAATGACGATGGTTTTGACGCTCCTGGTATAGCAGTCTGGCGCGATGCCTTAATTGCTGATGGTCACAATGTTACTTTAGTTGCTCCCAAAGAGCAGCAAAGTGGTCAGGGAACTCGTCTGGATGTAAACGCCATTTTACAACCTGTAGAAATAAGTAACTTTTCCGAAAACGAATGGTTTGTTGATAGTAGTCCCCGCACCGTTACCTGGGCAGCTTTGGATTTCATTCTCGCCGACCAACCACCAGATTTAGTAATTTCCGGTATCAATGAAGGACAAAATATCGGTCCTGGGGGTGCGGTTTCTTCAGGAACTGTGAGTGCTGCTGTTACGGCTCTTTTGCGGGGAGTACCATCAATTGCATATCTAGGGGAAGACGACAGTCGCCCTAGTACAGAAATTGCTTATCAAATCGGCGCAGACTTTGTGGCAAACACAATCGCTCAATTACAAGCAACTCAGGGAAGCGATTCTGGGATTTTGCCTCCAGGAACTGCCCTCAGTGTTAATATTCCAGTAGATTTCCCAGAGGGAGTCGAGGAAATACAGGGTGCTGTATTGACTTTACCCGATGCTATTACTCCCCTTGAGATTACTTTCGGTCCTCTTCCCGAAAATTTTGGTGGTGGCGTGGGATTAGGCATTGCTACTACATCACCAGATGATATTACTAACATTCCGCCACTCTCGGAAGGGGGGCAGTTTTTGTCTGGGTTTATTACTGTATCTCCCTTAGATGGAGATTGGACAGCTCCCGACGATCTACGTTTAGCGACGAGCGATCGTCTCGCTGCTCTTAATGTTCCCCAACTGCCTGATACCGCTTTCGATCCAGTGACTGGCATTTCCGTGGAGGAACTCTATAACGATGAGTTTTATCTGAGTAACAACCCTAGCGTTGCTTCTGCGGTAAATGAAGGAACTATATCTGATGGTTTGACTCATTTTCTTCAGTTCGGTCAAGCTGAGGGTCGCGATCCGAGCATTTTCTTCAATACGGATTTTTATTTAGCTAATAATATAGATGTAGCGACAGCAATAGCAGCAGGAGAAACGACTGCGGTTAATCATTTCGTCAATTTTGGCGAATCGGAAGGTCGCTCCCCTAGTGCTAGTTTCGACGAAGGTTTCTATTTAGAGAACAATCCCGATGTTAGCGCTGCTGTTGCGGGTCGGGAATTTGGCAATGGTCTCCAACACTTTGTTTTATTTGGAGAAAACGAGAACCGTTTGGCAGTAGGATAATTTGAGGGAAGGGAAGACAGAAAAATCAAGGAAAAATTATTTCTCCTACTTTATCTGTCTTCCTTTCCTGGAAGCAGAGTCTATATTATTCTGACTAAAGAAAATTGACAAATTATTATGCTAAATATCAGGAGTATTAGCGATCGCTTATCTGCTACAAAATTGTCAATCTGTCAAACTGCTAATAAAGTCAAAATGTAGGGGCAAACGGCGGTTCGCCCCTACTGTTTGCTGCACTGAATTATTAGACTGGATCAAGGCAAATCAAATAGCAGACAAACGCTTGACTTCAATATCACCAATGGTCATTTATGCTTGCCAGAGATCGTACTGGGTTTGCTGTTTAAGCCAACTTTCAGCGGATGTACCAAAAGCTTTAGAAAGTCGTATGGCTATCTCAGGGGTTATGTTTGCCTTACCATTCAAGATGGCAGACAATGTTTCTTGGCTTACGCCCAAAGCTTCTGCAACCTCAGTAACGGTTAGATTCAAAGGTTCAATGCAGAGTTCTTTCAGCACTTCCCCTGGGTGGGGTGGGTTGTACATTTTCATCAATGGTAGTCCTCAAGATTAACATCAAAGGCATCAACTTCATTAAATTTGAAGGTGATACGCCAATTTCCAGATACTTTGACTGACCAAGTTCCTTTACGTTAGCCAGATAATTCGTGAAGTGCCAATCCAGGCAAATTCATATCTTGTGGGCAAGTTGCTACATTCAGACGTGCTAAAATCAGTCTGATGCGATTAACATATTTAGCTTGAATACCACGAGTTCCGATTCAAAAAATCGCTCTAAACCACGATGCTTGAAGTTAATTATCATTATTATCTTACATGAAAAATAGGAGCTAATTATAACTCTTATTTAAACTGAGAACTTCAACCTTTAGAAGACAGGAATATAAACCTTAGCACCAGAAAACTGGAAGTAAAACTCATCTCCAACTCGTCTCCACGAACCGTCAATTCTATCCACATAACGTCCTTGATAAACTTCTATAATCGCATCACCGCTTTTACCTGCATAAATAGTTGCTCCTTCATCTGTATGTGGAACACCAACTTTGTAAATAGCTCCATTCTGATTGCGCTCTCTACCGATCAAACAGTATCGAGTCCTATGACCGTTTCTAGCTATTAGATCAACTTCTAAATAATTAAATCTTTTGCAATTTACAGGACGAGAAAAACTTGGCTTTGCCATTCTTAACAAGGATACAAAGATAAGTATTGGAACAATCTTTATCCCACCTCCTTGCATAATTTTATGAATTAAATGCACCATAATAGCCTCCAAAATAAGTAAATTGTACCTATATAATTAATCAGGTTACTGTACGATTAATTATGCAGAAAAATCGGAATAGACTATAAACTATTATTTCTAATACCTAGAGAACTGAGGGAAAAAATAAAATTGTGCTCAATGTTTAGGGATGAATGGGCAGCTATAATCTATATATAGAGCCTTGGTGCGTTACGAACTGGGCTAACAAACCCTAGTGGCGCGTCAAGACTAAAATTCTGGTTTAGAAGCAAGCAACAAGCGAAGACCTCTCCCCCAACCCCTCTCCTGCGAGGAGAGGGGGGTTCTCTCCCCCTTCCCTTGCAGGGAAGGGGGTTGGGGGGTTAGGTTTTTTAACCTACATTTTCAAGCTTGATGCGCCACTAGCAATAGTAAGTCTTGTTTGTGTGACGAAATTTTCAGCAAAGAATAGTACCACAAGAATAAAGTAATTCTAGTTGTCAACTAAAGGTAATAAAACTGATAGCTAATAGCTCACTGCTAAATAGCTAAATGTTTACCTATTAATAAACAGCAAAATCAGTAATCTTACGTCCCTCAGGTGTTTTGAAAGCAAGTACAATTTGGTGATGAGGTACACCTAAATTAACAAGTTCATTATCAACACCATCTTGTTGTATCTAAAATTTTTTGGTTGATCATCTCAAGATGAATTAAAGTTCTATAAAATCGTCTACTTTTTTGCCAACCTATTTATATTAGTAAGTAATGATTTCGAGTTTCATCTATAACTAATTGACATTGCATTTCTGGGTCATTTCCAATATATTCAATATAGTCTTCTAAGACTTTAATAATTACTTCCTTAAGTTCAATATTTAACATATCCATCTAACGGGATTAAAGCTAAAAAGATGTAATATTTGATTGAGGTACTGATAACTGATAACTGAATTTAACGTATCCATTTAACAATTACCTCTTCAGTAGGATTAAAACTAAAAAGACGTAATATTCGATCTTCTATTAACATTATTCCAGCTTCTTCTTCAAAAACTGATTGACGTACTTTTTCAGAAACAGCTAAATATAATTTTCCCTCAGATTATTCAGCAATTAATAATTAGGGTTTGCTGATTAAATATGACAACATTAACAGATAAAGGTAAGTGCCTTTTTTAGTCCGGAAAAAGTACCAGCTTTTAGGTCTTGAAAGCTAAAAAGTCTAGTATTTTTGGCTAATTGTGACAGAAAATCCAGGGATAAGTCTTCCTCCTACCTCTTCTGTAATTCCCATTCCTCCTGGATTGCTGGATTGCTGGATTCTGACTCCTCCCCCTACCACTCATACTTTTTCAGCAAACCTTAATTAATAATTATATTACCCCTTCTTCAAAGAAGAGGATTGACTAATCAGGAAAATTTTTATCCCCTTAAAAGGGGAGGCTTCCAGGCGTGAATTGTTGAATGAATAATTATTGACTATCAACTTTGAATTATTAATTATTAACTATTAATTATTAATTATTCGGTAACGATTTAAAATATGTTCATACAACACAAAATGACCAATAGCTTGTTCTAAATCCTTCATTTCCGAAGCACTCCGAAAACTTTTGACTTCAATAGCAATTTTTTCTAGTCCTTTTGCTGCTCCAATGAGACGTTCTGCACCTAAATCGACAAATAAATTTTTGCCCCTTGTAAGTTTAGGACGATATGGATCGTGAGTAATTGTCTATCCATCTTTTAAAAGAGCAGATTTAACAGTATTATGATAATAATCGCGGGCTGGCATTATGGCTATTTTCCTTAACAGTAATTAGCTATGATTAATTATAGCTTTTTGTTACTGCTTTGATATAAATGCAATCTAAAATTCAAACCTTACCAAAAGAAGTTGTCAATTTAATTGCTGCTGGAGAAGTGATAGATTCTTTAGCAGCGGTAGTCCGAGAATTAGTAGAAAATTCTCTGGATGCTGGTGCAACTCGGATCATAATTTCTATCTTTTCTGAACAGTGGCGAATCCAAATTTCTGATAATGGAATGGGTATGAATTTAGTTAATTTAAAACAAGCAGCAAATCCTCACAGTACGAGCAAAATTACTAATCTTAAAGACCTGACAAAAATTACCAGTTTAGGATTTCGGGGAGAAGCACTTCATAGTTTAGCAAATCTCTCCAATTTAGAAATATTAAGTCGTCCTAAATTACCTATTTCGGAAAAGGAAAATGAAGGTTGGCGAGTTCTTTATAATCAACAAGGAAAAGCTATTAAAACTGAAAGAGTTGCTATTGCCCCTGGTACTATTGTCAAAGTTTCTAATCTCTTTGGGAAATGGCCTGTACGTCGTCATGCAATGCCTTCTCCAGGACAACAAATGCGCGGCATACAATTAATTATTCAGCAAATATCTCTTTGTTATCCTGATGTGACTTGGCAAGTTTGGCAGGGTAGTAAATTATGGATACAAATTAGTCCTGGCGCTACGGCAAAACAAATTTTACCTCAATTTTTATCGACAGTAAGATTGAATGATTTACAATATATTCAACAAGAAATTGATGAGGAAGAACCAAAAGAATTAAATGCCGAAATATCAAATTTTTCCGAATATAAAGATTCTCAAATTTTGGATAGACAATCATTAGAATTAGTCTTAGGTTTACCTGATAGATGTCATCGCCGAAGACCAGATTGGGTAAAAGTTGCTATTAATAATAGGGTAGTAAAAGTTCCAGAATTAGAACAAACAATTATTAGTTCTTTAGCGCGGACTTGTCCTCGCGATCGCTATCCTGTCTGTTTTATTCATTTACAAATTTTTCCCTATCAAATTAACTGGAACCGTCATCCGGCAAAAACAGAAATTTATCTAGATAATTTGAAATTTTGGCAACAACAAATCAATCTAACAATTGGGAAAGCATTACAATTTAGTTCACAGATTATGCCAGAATTTCCTTTATCAGAAAGAGTGGAAAAAATCTTAAAAGTCTCAGAAAATACAGGCAATTATCAAAGTCGTCGAGTTCTAGAAAATTCACCAGATAATTCTGAACAAGAAAATCAAGAATTAGGATTAATAGAATTAAAAGCGATCGCTCAATTACACAAAACTTATATATTAGCTGAACATCCCAATGGAATTTGGTTGATAGAACAACATATTGCCCATGAAAGAATTTTATATGAAAAATTATGCGATGCTTGGCAAATAATTTATTTAGAAACTCCGATTATTTTACATCATTTATCTTCTGTTCAAATAGAACAACTTCAACGGTTAAATATAGAAGTAGAAATCTTTGGAGATTTTCTTTGGGCTGCTCGTACTGCTCCGGCAATGTTAGCTAAAAGAAATGACTGTGCCGATGCTTTAATTGAACTTAGTAAAGGTGGCGATTTAGAATCAGCTAAAGTAGCTACAGCTTGTCGTAGTGCTATTAGAAATGGAACTGCTTTAAGCCTACCACAAATGCAAAGTTTATTAAATAAATGGCAACTTACTCGAAACCCTCGTACTTGTCCTCATGGTAGACCAATTTATTTATCTTTAGAAGAATCAGCTTTAGCTCGTTTCTTTAGAAGAAATTGGGTAATTGGAAAAAGTCATGGCATTTAAACAGTTATCAGTTATCAGTAATTTTAAGGTTACTCTCAGATTTATATAAACCTGCCCTCATGCACATTTTTAACTGTGTCAGTAATAGTGCAATAGTAGGGGCAGGTTTTTGCTAGAACTTTAATGGTTAATCTCAGATTTATATAAACCCGCCCTCATGCACATTTTTAACTGTGTCAGTCTAGTAGAATAAATTAAAAAACTTTCAAATTTTTTTATATATTTTTGATTTCCAAATCCACAGAAATAATGGAGAATAAGTCAGAAATTTGTCAGATTTTTTCTTAGGGCTTTCCTTACCAAACTCAAAGTAAGAAGGTAAGCATTCAGCTATTAGCGGTCAGCAATAATATTCTGTCTTAAAGCTATCGATTATAAAGTTCTATGTCAATAGAGATGTTTATTAAAGTATAGTTTTAAAACAGGGGTTGAAATCTCAAACAAAAATAATGGTTGATAGCTAATAGCTGACGGCTGAATGCTGACAATAAGGTTTAATAGTATTAGCGATCGCTTCATGGTACAATTATAATTCTGACGATTTCATAATTAGGTAGTTTGATAAATGATGTAATTATAAAATTATAGTAAGACAATTAGCTGACTGTAAATTTACGCTAAAGCTTGATTATAACCTAGTCAAAAATAATTTTAATTATAATTGGGTACTAAATATGAATGATTCTCCATATCGACAGTTATTTTATTCAGAAATTAATCAATCTGATGAACAAATAGATTTAGCTAAAGCTGCTCTTTATTTAGCATTAGAAGATGATAGAGAATTTGACCCCGATGAATATCTAAACGCTCTTGATACAATGGCAAATGAAGTGCAAGAAACATTGCCAGAATCTCTCTATCCTTTACGAATTATTAAAAGTATAAATAAGTATCTTTATAATGATTTAGGCTTGACTGGAAATACAACTAATTATTACGACCCTAAAAATAGTTTCCTCAATCAAGTAATAGAAAGACGTACTGGCATCCCAATTACTTTATCCCTAGTTTATCTGGAAATTGCTAAAAGAATTAATTTTCCTATGGTTGGTATTGGAATGCCAGGACATTTCTTAATTCAACCTGATTTTGAAGAAGCTGGTATATTTGTAGATGCTTTTAACCAAGGAGAAATTCTTTTTCCTCAAGATTGTCAAGAAAGATTGGCCCAAATTTATGGTCAACCAGTGGAACTGCAACCTCAGTTTTTCGCAACTATAAGTAATAAGCAGTTTCTAGCACGAATTTTGACAAATCTTAAGGTAATATATTTAAACAGAAATGAAGGGTTAAAAGCTATTGCAGCCATTGACCGAATTTTACTATTATTTCCAAATGCAGTTGTCGAAAAGCGAGACCGAGGCGTATTATATTGTCAGCTAAATTTTTGGGCAGAAGCTCGTCAAGATTTAGAAAGTTATGTAGTTAATATTCCTCAAGCTGAGGATGCAGAGATAATTAGGCAATTATTGGCTAAAATGATAACTGATAGCTGATTTTAACCTCTTTTATTATCAGCATTTTCTGCGGAATACTTTCCTACGGGATGCTACGCTTTCCGCAAACATAACTTTTAATTTTCGAAGGTTAGCTGACAGAAATGTTTCATTATTATTCACACCTTGACTACTAATTCCTTCTACCAGGATAATGAGTTAATAACTTATAGCTGATAGTTAATAGCTGACGGCTGAATGCTTACCAAAAAAAACTATTGAACAGTAATGTAATCATTAAAATTGTGAGGAATAACACCATGAAAAGTCTTTTAAATTTAGGAGCATCTATCAAAAAATTATTTCAATTTGCTGGTTTCAGTAAACAATCATCCAAATTGTTATACATTTCTTTAGCAGGATTTTTAACAATTATTTCTAGTATTTTAATTTTTACTTCTCAACCAGCAAATGCGATAGATGAAATTAAAATTACCTATGGCTCTATTAATATACCTTTAGCTATTGCTGATTTAGAGAAATTTGCCGATACAGGAGAACAGTCCGAGCAATTAAAATCACTATTTTTAACAGCGGATGCTACCCAGGAAAATATTAAAACAGTCCGGCAAATTTTAACTTATAAGTTAAAGGTTGAACCTGATTTTATAACGAATTTATTAGAATCACGTTATGGAGGACTTGCTGTTGTAGAATTTAGTCGCTATTTTGCTCCAGATAGTGATGTCTCTCAAATAACCGATGATATTTTGGCTACAATTGACGAAATTATTGATGATGGAGAAGTATCGTTTTTAGAACTGGTACAAAAGTTTAAGTGGACTGATAAAGTGGTCATTAATGCTAAAGGTATTGAAACATTCTTTGTAGAAGCTATAGAATTGGCCAAAAGAGGAGTAGAATTTTTGAAAGAACAACCACAAGTACAAGAAGTTATCTGTGAATAACTTATTTTAAGTAGTGTGGGAAGTATAATGACTGTGGGAAGTGCTGGTAGAAACTATTTTATCTTGACTATCTAGGAATTTTGTATATAACTTTCCTACCCACTCCCTACTCCCTCACTCCTCGACTACTCCCTAATTATAAAAATACTGCTCTTCTGCTACTCTCTTCAAACGTCGTAGTTGAGCTTCCATATCTGCTTTAGTCCATGAAGCAGCAAACTGATTAAAACCAAATCTGATTATAGAATTAGGTATCTCAAATTCAAAACGATTGAATAAACGAGTACCTTCAAGTTCAGGTTGACATTCCCAGCGATCACGACCTTGGAAAAAACCCTGAAATTCCCAAACAATTAAACCAGGTTCTCGTTCCACCACGATACTATATAAAGATGGTTCCAAAAAAGGAATATTAATAATAAATCTACTACGACTCCCGACAAAAGTATTCCAACTACCTATAGCTTCACAACGTAGCATGGGATTTAACCACTTGTGCATGAGAATGTTATCTGTAATACAACGCTCTACAGTCGTGGCACTAGCATGGATAAAAATATTTTGCTCGAAAACTTGACTAAATGGCATAGTTACCGAAAAATTGGGTGTAAAGTCTCGCCTTTCTAGGTGGACTTTAAATAATTGCTAATTAAAACTTACATTAACTCAAAAAAACCATGAATGGCACTTGGCAAATTATTGCAAAATCAATCAATATTATGGAGCCAATCCAAGCTAATTCGATCTTAGTTTCAGATTTTTTGGCACAAACTAATCTAAATCCACTAGAACTGTCCCAAAGTATTAATCAAGCTAGAATTTGGGACACAGTTGCAGCTATTGTAATTTTAGTTATAGGTTGGATAGTTGCTGGGATTATTGCCAGCATAATTGGTGGACTATTCAAGAAGACCAATATTGACAATAAAATTGCTGGTTGGGTTTCAGGTAATCAGGAACAAGCTCAAAGTCTAGCTGTAGAGAAATGGATATCCTCTTTGGTGTTCTGGATCGTAATGATCTTTGTTCTGATTGCTTTCTTTGACAAACTGAACCTGACAGCAGTTTCTGAACCTCTAAATGCTTTCCTTACAGAAATTACTAGCTTCTTACCTAGTATAGCTGCTGCCCTAATTTGGCTAGGTATTGCCTGGTTAATAGCAACTATAGCTAAATTAGCAGTAAACAAAGGACTTAAAACATTTGGTCTAAATGACCGTTTGAGTCAACAAGTTAGTGATGGACAATTAGACAGTCAAGTAGATATTAGCAATACCATTGCTAATGCTATTTACTGGCTGATTTTCTTGCTATTTTTACCAGCAATCTTAGAAGCTTTACAACTACAAGTTGCTCTGCAACCTGTGCAAAACATTGTAGACCAAATCTTACAAGCTCTACCTAAGATTCTCAAGGCTGTTATCCTAGTTACAGTTGGTTGGTTAATTGCTACTGTAGTCAAGAAAGTTGTTACTAATTTACTTGCTGCTACTGGTTTAGACCAAATGGGTAATAAGTTCGGTATGAGTCAAGAGAGTGGTAGTCAAAATCTTTCTGGGATTATTGGTACTTTTGTTTATGTATTGATATTAATTCCTATAGCGATCGCTGCTCTGAGTGCTTTGGATATTGAGGCTATTACTACTCCAGCAGTGGCAATGCTTAACAATATTCTGACATTTGTTCCTAAAATCTTTGCGGCTGCTGTAGTTCTGGTTATTGCTTATTTTGTTGGTCAATTTCTGCAAGATTTAATTACCAATCTTCTTACCAGTGTTGGTTTTAATAATCTTTTCAATTGGCTTGGTTTAAATTCAACCCCATCTAGCGATCCAAGTGCAACTGTACTTCAGAAAGAAGGTACTACTCAACGGACTCCCTCAGAAATTGCTGGTCTAGTAGCTTTTGTAGGTATTATTCTTTTTGCTACAGTTTCAGCTACTCAAATTATGCAGCTTGAAGCTTTGACTTTAATAGTCAATGTAGTAATTGGAATTGGTGGTCGGGTTTTCTATGGTTTGGTAGTTTTGGCTATAGGTCTATATTTGGCTAACCTTGCTTATAATTTAATTACCAGTTCTGGTAATTCTCAGGCTAAACTTTTAGGCCAACTTGCTCGGATTGGAATTATTGTTTTAGTCTCAGCTATGGCTCTGCAACAAATGGGTATTGCTCCTAGTATTGTTAATTTAGCTTTTGGATTGTTTATGGGAGCTATGGCAGTAGCTATTGCTTTGGCATTTGGTTTGGGAGGACGAGATATTGCTTCTTCTCAAATTCAAGATTGGTTAGAACAGTTTAAGACGAAGAAATAAGGAGTCAGCAGTTAGCGTTCAGCAGTCAGCATAATTTTTTTGGCAGAAGCCCTTGGAGGAAATTTCCACTAAAAGTTGATAGCTGATAGCTAAAAGCTAATAGCTAGTTCAAAGTTCTGTCAAAATTTTAACTCTGGGAGAATAGGGAAATTTTAAAATGTAACCTATTCTCCCTATTTTTATATCAATAGGAATGATACCACTAAATATAGCGCTTAAAACTGTAACGATCTAGTTTTTTGACTCTATATATAGTACCTACCGTGTAAGTCAGGATTTATCGCTACCTCTATAGTTACTAAATCTATAGAAAAATATTCTTTGACTTAGTTTTAATTAAGTGTTACCTTAATGGGGTGAACTACAACACCCTCTATCCCATTGCTAAAAGCGTTTGGGACTGCTTTTCGTAATATATTTAAACTGCCATTGACATCAGCATTATATTTGACACCATTTGAAGCTTGATAAAGTCCTCTTTTCACTCGTTTACCACTAAATCTCTGTTTGACACCTTTTTGATAAACTGGTAAATCGTCCCAATCTAAAAAACTAGCTTTTGACGTATAACTTTCTTCATTGATTATTACTTTGATTCCTACTAATTTAGCTTTGTATTTTAGTTGTTCAATTAACTTGAAAAAAGGAATTTGAACAAAATTTTGATTGTTTTTTCTTCCCAGATTTATACCTTGTTTCCAGTTAGGGTTATTTCCTATTACTAAAATTCCTATCTGGTTCTCTATGAGACGATTAATAATATATCTGCTAGTCTTATGCAAATAATCATCAATCTTTAAATTTCTTTTTGTCGATAATCTTTTGATTCGGTTACTACTTTTAGCTTCTTTTAATTCTGATTGTAGTTTACCCTTTTTCTTATTATAGAATTGATTAATTGATTTGACTGGTCTGCCGTTAATAATAAAGGGTTGAAAACCTTTTTTATTTGATGTTACAGTCGCCAAATTATTCACTCCCAAATCTACAGAAGCTACATGATATTCTGATAAATCTAATTTGACTTCAAGGCATTCGTAAACCACTTCTATCACATAGTAATTCAGCTTAGGAATAATCCTTACTTGTTGCAGAGAATCATAATTTATTTTACTGTCAAAAAATAGCTCACTTTTTGATAGTAATATCTTTTTATTTTTAACTAATTGAGGTTTACTAATCGCCTGTTTTGTATAGACTAGAATATTCCTTCCTTTCTTTTTATCTTTATATTTTGGCAGTTTGGGACGGCTTTTAAACTTACTTGGGCATTCATTATAAGCTCTTATCGCTTGAAAAAAACTTTGCCAATTTTTATCTAAAAGAATCAAAACCTGCGCTCGTAACTTTGGCTGGTATTGCTTGATAATCTACTCCCGATTGTAATAATTTTTGAACTTTTTTATAATCTAGATAATTTCCTTTATTAATAAACTCTTGTCTAACTATGTAGTTAGCCATGTTATAGAGATTTTTCGACAAGAAAGCTAGAGCATCAAGTGATTTATAATTGGGATGATTTTTTTTAATAATAGTACGTTCTACTAACTGCATTATCCCTCCTTTAAACATTTAACGAGCTATTCTGTTTTCCTTGTTCTTCTTCTGATTCCATAAAAAGGTAAAAACTCGTATCTTTAGGGTAATATTGTGAATAGTGTTTTGTCAAAAATCAAATGGGAAATAACAATGACGAAAATCATCCATCCCGTGATGGAGAAGCTCAAAAAACAATAACTTGGACGCAGAAAAGAGAAGGACCACGCATCAATCCAAATAGCCCTCAAGAGCGGGCATACAATATAAATCCAGTTGAAAGACAGCAAAATAGTAAAGTCGTTTCAGGAAAACACGCAGGAGAACATAAGTGGTACGATCCAAGAACTGCAAGAGAGGGTTGGACTCCACCGAAAGCTGTAGGACGAGGCCAACGTTATGTTCCTACATCTCCGTCTCAATCTGGGATTAAAAATTCTCAATCACCAAAAGGTATAAACGCTAATCTAAGTCAAGGTCAAGACCAACCCAAAATAACAGCCTTTCGTTCGGCTAAAGCTGGTAAGAGTGAGATGGGTATTTTTAACGATTTAAGAAGATATCATCCAGAACAAAATCCAACAACCATGCGAGAACTTGCCAAGAATACCCATCAAAGTTATCAGCAAAGGCAAAAGAGTGAAGGACAATTACAACAAAAAAATGGCTCTAAAGGCAAAGAAGAGCCAAAACAAGGTCAGAACCTCAAAAAAGGAGTTGATCAAAGTCAACAAGGTACTAGCAAATCTTCTCAACCTTCTCAACCCCCCTCTAAATCCGCTAAACCTTCAGTTAGTCAGGGAGATACAAAGAAATCAACACAGACAAAGCAACCTAGTCAAGTCTTTTTTTCTAGCCAAAGCTCAAATTGTTCGTAGTTCATAAAAATAAAAAATGTCAGTAAATAAAAAATGTTGTAATTCTCAAGAAATACTCAAAGTTTCTGGAGATAATAATACTTCTAGATATTCAAATTGTACAGAACTTACACCAAAGATATAGAAAGATTTCTTATCCTCCTTACTTATTCTTGCCTATTGCCTTTTTCAAAACTAGAATCTTTAATTTTCAACTTATTAATTAACTCATCTTTAATCCGACTCATAATCGAATTTTCATCCAAAGATTCCAAGATATTATTCACCACAGCTTTCGGACCTTCCTCTCCCCAAGATGCACCATTAGCAAGATATGTTTTAGTTATTTGCCCTATTCCATAAGATGATAAACCTCCCACTGCTGCTTGAGTCACTGCTACAGACAAATAGGGTGCTAAAGATAACCCACCAGTCACAGGTGCAGCTAAACCCAATAATCCTTTCACAGAACTTAATCCCAAATTTGCTAATAATTCACCAGCAGTTATACCACCCATACTAATAGCTATCTTTTGTAATAAATCTACTGCTCCAGTTTGGCTCATCTTGATACCATATAACTTAGATAAAGTCAATATCATAGCCACATCAATTATCGCCCCAGTGAGAATATCTACCACAGTTACAGGATTAAGAGCGATCGCCATTGCCTTAGTCATTACTCCCCTCCAAATAACCCCATCTGCACTTTGGGAGCGAATTTCCATTTTCCGGCGTACCAACTGGTCATTCACATCATCAGCATAGAGCATACTATTGAGTGCCACTAAAGACTTACCTTCTCGTTCTAAAATTTCTAATATTTTCAGTTTTAAATCCTCTATTTGAGGTTCGCCTCTTACCATCTCTACCTTAAGACTACCATCGGGACGTTGCACCGCTTTAGCGACGAGAGGAGAAGCAGCAGCCATAACTATTTCATTTGGTGAAAGTAACTCACGGACTCGTTCATCACGAATTTTATTATATATGGCTAACCTATCTGCTTCTGGATATTGGTCTATTTTGTTAAACACCAGTAAAATTGGTTTACCAGCATCTCGCAGGAAAGAAAGAGCTTCATATTCTACTTGAGTAATATCTCCTGCTACAGCAAATAAAAGTAAATCTGCCTGTTTTGCAACTTGGCGAGCCATTAATTCTCTAGTTTTTCCATCTACCTCATCTATACCAGGAGTATCAATTAATTCAACTTGAGATATTCTATAGGAAGTTAGAGAATTTGTAGAAGGTGATTCTATTTCAGTTAAATTATTTTTTCCTAATTCCCATTGTTTAATTGTAGTGGTTTTAGTCACACCATGAATCGGACCTGTGGCAAATACTTTTTCTCCTAATAAAGCATTAAGAAGAGAAGATTTACCTCTACCAACCATGCCAAATACAGCAATATAAACAGAAGCTTTTTCTAACTTTTCTAACATTGATTCTAACCCAGAAATTTCTGAGTCTAAACCTACTTTTTCTTCTGGAGTTAAATCGAGATTAGTTACTATTTCTTTCAGAGCATCTTTAGCGTCACAGATATTAAGTTCGGCTTGAATATCAGTAAAACTTGAGATTGTTTTTTCTAGTTCTTTATCTAAATTCATTTTAATAGTTAATAATGGATAATTAGGGCTTGCTGATTAAATTTAACAGTCTTAAAAGATAAAGGTTTTAGACTTTTTTTAGTCCTGAAAAAGGGCGGATTTCAGCATCCCTGTAGGGGCGGGTCTGGTCAGTAAGTTAACGAGTCTTCATGTTAAGGTAGCTAGACCCGCCCCCACTACAGCAGAGTGTAGAGGGTTTGGAGACTAAACCCCTACTCCCTACTCCCTTTTTAATGAAGAAAAGATAAATCAATCTTGCCAAAATTTGTACTTAAAGCAACTTGTGTATTTTCTAATGCTTTCACCAGCCAAATTACTCCATCTCTGGTAGAGCTTTCATAATGATTAAATAGTATTGCAAATCTCTTTTCCAAGTATGGCTTAACTTTATGACAAACCAAAACTATTTTTAGAAGGAGACAAGTAGTTGCGATGGGACCTATATTCGACATTAGATTAAGAAATAAAAAATGCTGTGGTTTTTGAACGCTTTCGACAACTAAAAACCCTAATATTTGGTCACAGGTTCTCATCAGTAAAAAATCGTTAAATGGTTTATCATTATTATGAGGCATAGTATTTTTTAATTGTTTATATAATTTGTTTTTAAACTGATAACTAAAGCTCCTAGAATCTGCATTAAATGATGTACTCAAGTATTGATAAAAACTATCTTTAAAGCAACTATAGGACTGAATTTGTTTTGTATAAGTTATGAAACTTTTAGCATAATCTTGGTAGTTATAACCATTTTCAACTTTGCCGACAAATTGTTTAATAGCTGATAAGAGTTCTCGATCGTTTAAAAGAGTAGGATTTTGAATTTTGTTGAGATTTTGACAACTAGATTGTGTCAACTCTGAAGTAGTTATTATCCCATGTCTAATTTGATAAGTCACATAGTGGGATAAGTCTATTTCAAATTTTTTCTGCTCTTGTCGTTGGATTTTTCTAATAGCTTTTTGATGTTCATAGCTATTGTCTGAAGTAATTAAACAATGTTGGTATAGGTAAGGATAACGTGGAATTAGAGTTCTTAAAGGTTGAGCTAAAGCACTATGACTATTTCTATAACTTCTTCCTTCTTGGTTAATTACTTCTGCTAAACGTTTTAAAGCTAAATATTGCTGACTTGTTGTGAATGTTTGAACTAGGTCAAATAGTTTTTTACTATTCCGCGAACCGTAGTAAGGTGGCATTGATTTATTACTGATTTTATCAAATAATTTAATTAAGTCTAGCAATACATCTTTTTTATAGATATAGCGCTCTCTATTAATAACAATATAACAACAGCGATTTAGAATGAAATTAAATTCTTCTTGATTTTGTAATAATGGGATAATTTTTATTAGTGCTTTAGCTACTTTTTGATCGGGATATCCAGAACTATTAAGAAATAAAATCCTAAATCTTTCAATTATTTCTTCTGATGATTCTATATCTATTAACTGAAGAAAATGGTTATAGATATATTGCTCATAATGAGATTTATTTTGTTTATATTCATCTAGAGAGTTTTTCATTTTATAGATGTTGGAATTTAGTTTTTTATCAGCATTTAGCTATAGCAATCCCATTTAAGTCGTTTACAAAATTTCGTTGCTTTTAGGATAGGCAAAAGGAAATGGTGAAAAATGAATAGGCGGGAATTTTAGTTTTTTTTATTTACTTTTTAATTGGTTACATAAGTATTTCCTGCTGAATCCTTACGTTACAACTTATTTAGGATTGCTATATTAACCGTCAGTTCTCAAAAATAAAACTTTGCTTTTGTAGTAAGATTTAAGTTAATCTTAATAGCAGCTCAAGTAATAGTTGATTACTTAGGTTTTGTTGTATTCCATTACCCTGATATATAGGAAAAATAACTAATATTGAGTTTTGAGATAGCTGTCTGTAGGATTTCTTACAAACAGGGCTATTTTACTTACTAAAGATAGTTTCTTCCTCAAAAGAAATTATATCGCAATTTTATTTCAAGTGGTTAATCAAAGTTTTCTAAGTTTTCCTGACTTATGGAAACTAGCACCTGTTCCCTACTTGCCACCAGCACCAAAAATATTCTCTAGAACTTTTGATTTCGGTGTATGTCATAGCGTGCCAAAATACTTTTTTTCTTATCCCCTATTCCCTCCATACCTATTCCCTGTCTTGGTCGATTAGATATGGTCAGGAAACTTGACCATCTTTCGACCGCTTTTCCCTAAAAGCGATAAATTTTTGGCTTTCTGTAAAATTGAGATTTACCCTTTAATTTTGCCTTTAAACCCCAAAAAATAATTTGAGTTCAACAATAACAAATATTCTTATATAATTATGACAAATATTTCAGGAGAACTACCAATAACTATGGTTTGTCATATTACTTTACTCCAACTGACTAAAATATTAACTTCTACAACACTTACAGGTTTTGATGTTCCAGAAAAAACATTAATTACAGGTATAAATACAGATACTCGTAGTTTAAAATCTGGTGAAGGATTTTTAGCATTACAGGGTGAAAACTTTGATGGTCATAATTTTGTTAAGCAAGCAATCGAAAAGGAAGCTGGTTGTATAATTGTTGAACAAGAATATATCTTAAATAATGAAGTTAAAGAACTATCAAAGAATATACCTATATTACAAGTAGAAAATACTTTAAAAGCTTATCAAAAAATTGCTCGTTGGTGGCGAGATAGATTTGATATTCCTGTAATTTCTATCACAGGTTCTGTAGGTAAAACTACTACTAAGGAATTAATCGCTGCAGTTTTGGGAACTCAAGGTCAAGTTATCAAAACTGAAGCTAATTATAATAATGAAATAGGTGTACCTAAAACTCTATTACGACTTTCTGATAATGATAATTATGCGGTGATAGAAATGGCAATGCGAGGACCTGAAGAAATTGCAGAATTAACAAATATTGCTAATCCAACTATTGGTTTAATTACAAATGTTGGTACTGCTCATATTGGTCGTTTAGGTTCTGTGGAAGCGATCGCTAAAGCTAAGTGTGAGTTATTAAGAGAAATGTCTCAGGATAGTATTGCGATTCTAAATTATGATAATAAAAGGTTGATAGAAACTGCTGCTAAATTTTGGTCTGGAGAAACTTTTACTTATGGTTTAGAAGGTGGAGATTTACAAGGAAAATTAATTGATTCTCAAACTATAAATGTTGATGGTTTAGATTTACCTTTACCTTTATCTGGCAGTCATAATGCTTCTAATTATTTAGCAGCATTAGCAGTGTTGAAAGTTTTGCATGGAAAAAATATTTCGACAAAAAATTTATTTGAACCTTTGACTAATAATTTCTCAGTTCAGTTACCAGGAAGTAGGGCAAAAAAATATGATTTAGACAATGATATTGTGATTTTAGATGAAAGTTATAATGCTGGATTAGAATCAATGATAGCTGCTTTAAATTTATTAGCTGAAACTCCAGGTAAACGTCATATTGCTGTTTTGGGAACTATGAAAGAATTAGGAGATCAATCAGTTTTATTCCATGAACAAGTTGGCAATGTTGTGAGAAATTTAAAGATAGATGGTTTATTTATTTTAGCTGATTTTGAAGAAGGAAAAGCAATCGTTAAAGGTGCTGCTGGTTTAAAATTTATAGAAGTAGAAAATATTGCTGCTGATGATGCTCACCAGAATTTAGCTAGACATTTACAAGAGTTTTTAAGAGCAGGCGATCGAGTTCTTTTTAAAGCTTCTAATGCTGTAGGGTTAAATAAAGTAGTCGAACTTTTAATTAATAAGTAATATATTTTCTGTAGCACAGGCATCTTGCCTGTCATGGGTGTATCTTATCTGAAACACCCTGCAACATTAAATCCATTAAATCATATAAGAAAAAACATCATCAAAAATAACACTTGTATCACCAAAATTATTGTGTAAGTTCGCTTAAATGCACCGTCATATTTTTTATAATTTATATATGACATTGCAAGTCCAGTACCATAAGAACCTCCAATTATCGTATAAAAACGTAAAATATATTCTGGAATATCAAAAATAGAATAGTTATCGAAATAACACATAACAAAAGTTACCGTATTAATATAAAAATAATAGATAAATATTGCCATGTGAAGCATAAAAAAACATCAGCAGTTTTTTCTTGGTAAAAAGAACTGTAAATACCTGTAAAACAACACATCATCAAAATTAGAGGTATATGTGTAACTATAGCCCAAAAAAATCTGCTATTTCTTGTGTTTTTATTTTGCCCTAGAATATAAAAAAATCTGATTATGCTAACAAAAATTATTCCAATTATAATCCTTTGAGAAAATATTTGAGGGCTATCCCCCAACAAATCAAGAATTGAAGGATTTCTTGAATTTAGTGGTGTTAATAATAGAAATGGCACAAAATAAGATATTACACATAAAAGTACTGTTCCGATAACTGCTTTTATTAGATTTATTGCTGAGTAGAAGAAAAAATAAACCAGGTATAATGAGAAAATAATTAATGAAATAAAGAACAAATTTTCTGAAAGACTTATAATGCTACTGGGAAATGTAGCTACGATGTCAGGAGATTGCATAAATACATAAATAAACCCTGTTAGAATATAAACAAATAAAATGATGAAAAAAAGCTTTTACTTGCCAAGTTATCGTTAACGTTATTCTTTCCCAAATTTCCCCTATCGTCAGGTTTCTTGAAGATATTTTTCTATCTTCTGCTATTTTATTTAATCTATTTATTCTTTCTTGTTCTCGCCTTTTTTTCTTGTTCTCGCTTTTGCTCTTGCCTTTTTTGTTCTCGCTTTTCTTCTTGCTTTTCTTCATCTTTTTTAATTTCAGCTTCTTTTCTGTGAATTTTTAAATCAACCTGATGAAGTCGTCCTTTCCAATGGTTTATTTCTTGCTCTATTTCATAATTTTTTTCAGGAGAATTTTCATTAATAGCAAATGGTGGATTTCTTTTACATTCTAAATGCCATATATCATTTTCTATTTGTTTTTTTTTCAGAAATAAGTGAAGAAAACTCAGATTCTAATTTTTGCAAGTTATTCATTTTGGTTTTCGTATTTTGCGTGCGACAAATATATAATATTTACGAGCTATTATTTTAATGTTTAAATATTTATGGTTGAATGGAATTTAACAAATACTTTACTATTTTAGTACCAGTTTAATAGCAAATTGCTAAGGCGATCGCTCATACCTTACTAAAAACTATGGAACTTTATTGATAACTTATAAATAATAATTAATTTTATTTTTGATTTTGGGAAAAGTCTAATCTAAAGCAGGATGCCAAACAACATATACCCAAGGTTTTCTAGCAGCAACTATAACTAGATTATTAGTTCTTAAAGCTGTAACTCTAGCTCTGGAAACAGCAGTTATACCTTCATTTTTTTCCATCAGAACTCCATTTAAAATGATGCGACCATTCTTGTTGACGTGGATTAAATAAAGATACTTTTTCCCCAGTCAAAGGATCGATACATTCAATCGTATTACCTTTAAATTCATTGCAGCTTTGACAAGCTAAACAAACATTTTCAAAGTTGGTTTCTCCACCTTTTGAAAGAGGATAAATATGGTCGTATGTCATACGAATACCACTATTTATTTCACTGGTTAAACAATAACAGCAAGAGTGGCGATCGCTTTCTGCTATCTGAAGTCGTAGAGTTTGAGAAATGTAAGAAGACATAATTCTTGATTTTTCGTTAATTAATTAAGACGCTAAACTTTATATCTCCGCCAGTGAAGTAAAGCTACTGCCTGGGCTTTTTTTTAAAATAAATAAATCTGCTTCCTGTCTCATTTTCTTAATTCTAATTGTTCATTTTATGTTAATCATCTACTATAATTAGCCTCAAGTAAACTATTATATTTTTTTCATTTATACGTCTGTTTTTGAATGTAAATAATCCGCCATAAACTATCATCATCTAGTCTATATAATCCAGCAATATCTACTAAAAATTACTCTGCAATATCCTCATTAATAGTAGTATTTTCTACTTTAAAAGTAGGAATTACTATATCTTCCACAGAAGATTTCATTCCTATGGCAGTGTTAACTAAACGTTGATAAATTGCTTCTGGAATTTCTAAAGTAACTGTTTGTGTTTGCATATTTTTTAGTCAGAAATTATCTTTTTTATTAACTAATGGTACAATATTAAATCTGATAATATTAATCCAGTAAAATTTGTAGTAGACTGTTTCATCTAAAACTGTGCATTAGATTGTCTCCCTTGTCTCCCTTGTCTTGCTTCTTGCTTCTTGCTTCTTCCTTCTATCATCGGCAATTTTATTCTCCTTGTTCCCTGTTCCCTGTTCCCTGTTCCCTGCGCGCAGCGCTATAATACAAAAAAAACTAATTTAATGATGAGAGAAACTTCACTTAATATTATTGCCATTGGTATTTTTGTTCTGACCATGTTTAGTCTACTTGGACCAATGTTTAATGTATCTCCAGTAATACCAGCGATCGCTACTTTTTCTATCCTGGTATTAGCAACTATAGATGTTTTGGGATGGCAAGGACAGGGAGGTACAATTATTGTAGATTTAGTAGAAGGAACATCTTCAGAAAGACGGGAGCGGATCGTTCGTCACGAAGCAGGACATTTTTTAGTAGCTTATTTGTTAGAAATTCCTATTAGTGGTTATGCTTTGAGTGCATGGGAAGCATTTCGCCAAGGACAGTCAGCTCAAGGGGGAGTTAGGTTCGAGGACGAAAAGTTAGCTGCTCAATTAAATAAAGGTATGATTTCCGAGGAACTCTTGAACAAATATTTTACTGTCTGGATGGCAGGTATGGCAGCAGAAGATTTTGTTTATGGTAACTCTCAAGGTGGAGCAGAAGATAGAACTAAAATTACAGCAGTTTTGACACAATTAAAACGTCCTGGACAATCTAAAATTAAGCAAAGTTGGGCATCTGCCCAAGCTCGTACTTTACTAGAAAATAATCATTCTGCTTATGAAGCTTTAGTGAAAGCAATGACAGAAAGAGCGTCTGTTTCTGATTGCTATCAAGTTATTCAGAATACAGGGAGTGAAGAGTAGAGAATAGGGGGGCAGAGAGAGGTGTGCTGCACATCTAACTAAAAATGTAGGTTCGGTTGTAGCTTACTTCTGTCTGACAGTACGACACTGAAATAAAAAAACTTTTGTTGAGGCGATCGCTTCTTCAACTTCATCAAATTAATCTTTTTCAGATGCTATTATTTCTAATAAACAACTATAGAAAATTTGAAAACTTTTTGAGGTATTTTCCGTAGAGTTCATATATGGTGAAATATCTCTAGCAGCTCTCAATTTTTCTAATCCTTCTTGATGATAACCTTTTCTTTGAAGCACCTCTTGTAAAGCTTCCCAAGTACCACCTTTAATGTTATCTGGGTCAAGATATTTAGATTTTTTATCGAGACTTTTAGGTACTTTAGGATAAGCTTTAGTCAAAGCTAGAATATCTCCAAAAAACCAAGCTTCTAATTCTTAAATCATAATTTTATTGATTAATTGATATTTCTTTTTAGCTTTACTTTTTGCCAGAGTTTTTGTCATAAATCCAGCTTCTATAGCAATTTCTTCTAAGTCTTTCTTTAATTTTTTACACCTACTTCCAGCATTTTATAACACTCATCTACAGTAAATAATCGTCGCGATAATTGTACAGACACTATTAACTCCTTGAGAATAATTACATGAATTTGTTGAGTGTGAAAAATTATATTTATTCTAAATATTCTAATTAAAAATTTCTGTTAATCTCCCAATATTTCATCAACAAGCGTAGGCCATTGTTGTTCCCGTTAGGGTTGCGCAGCATGGAACCGAAACCCAACACAACACCAACAATAGTAAGCTTTTGTTGGGTTGAACGATATACAGGATTTTATTTGAAATTATGGTTACAAAATAGAATAAATTTATATAGTATTTAGTAATTCATGTCGAAAATTTCTGTTAATCTCCCAATATTTCATCAACAGTAAAAGTCACATTAGGGAAAACTTGAATAGTCATAGTTTCACCCTTTTTAAAAGTCTGCATATTCTCATAACCATTTCCTTTAGGTTGTCGATAAACTTCCAGACATTTTTCATTCAGATTTACCAACCAAACTTCCACAATATTATTCTCAGCATATAAAGGAACTTTTACTTCTCTGTCATATTTAATTGTTGTATCTGACACCTCTATAAGGAGAAATACATTTTCTGGTTGAGGTTGTTGAGTCCGATAAAAATCTGGTCGTCGTTGCAGCAAACTTATATCTGGTTGTGGTTCAGAAGTATTATTCAATCTTACAGAATCTTGAATTCCCACAGTAACAGTCTGTGCTAAACGCAAAATGAAAAGTTCGGCAAGACATTTCACACAAGCTGAGTGATGAATACCCATAGGGGACATTTTGACAATTTCTCCTCTAATTAGTTCTACTCGTTCGTTTTCAGTAAATACTCCTGCATCCAGAATTTTATTATACTGATCTACAGTGAATAGTTTTCGTGATAATTGTACAACCATTATTAACTCCTTGAGAATAATTACATGAATTTGTTGAGTGTGAAAATTTATATTTATTCTAA
The DNA here is from genome assembly GCF_035285525.1 of Okeania sp. GTDB lineage: Bacteria > Cyanobacteriota > Cyanobacteriia > Cyanobacteriales > Microcoleaceae > Trichodesmium. The sequence continues at coordinate 44,830 of NZ_JAYKGW010000186.1, forward strand.
TCGTAACACAGCCTAGAAGGCTGTAACAAGCAAGATGCTTGTGTTACTATTAATAATGTAAAACTTAGTTTTTTTTTAAGTTGATAAAATTATTGTAAGTAGTTAGCTCTCATCTTTCTTCTAGGTGAATGCTGACAGCTAAATGCTTACAAATTATTCAACATAATCTCCTCCTGAACCATATTTCCATTGTTCCATTAAACGACGATAAAAATATCTCTGTTCTTCTGACATTTTTGCTATCAAATTTTCCATTTTTCCCCCTACAGGATATAACAAACTATAAACTCCTAAATTAACATAATGTTTCATCCAGTCTAATAAATTTCCTACTCCAACTTGAGGGATAATTTTTATTACTAAACCTGGTTGTTTTAAGGAAGTAACAAATAAAGTTTTTGCCAAAGCAGGAAACTTTACGACATCTTGTAAAAAAGGTTTCAAAACAGGTTCACCTAACTGTTCCATTACCTGAAAAACACCTGCTAATAATTGATTAATTTGCTCTGATGCAACTTTTTGATTTACCCCTATACTCATAGAACGTTGAAATAACCAAGTAACTGATACATTAGGTTGATAAGGTTGTAAAAGTGTCAAAGATTTTAATGATAAATTATCAGTTTGCAAAGCTTCATCAATACCCAAAGTTAGACGTGGCAAATGACGTACCATAGCTCCAAAACCGCCAAAACTCAGAGGTGACTGACTGCCACTACTATCGCCCACTGGCAAAATACGATTCCAAGGAGTTTGCAGAGGACTTTGACGATAACAAGGAAAGAATCCAAATAAAGCACGTTGGAATGTAAGTTGACTAAGTTCGACTTTTTGATATTCTGGTAATAAACGTAGATATTCTTCAAAGAAAAATTCTAAGGAAAATCTATCTGGATGAGCATCTAAATAAGTAAATAAATAAGTAGTGCGCCCGTCTCTGGCAGGAAATGCTTCCCAAAAATATTGACATTGATTTTCTATCGGAGTAAAGGAAGCAAAAATATCTCCCGTATCATTTTTCGGATATCCAGTCGCACAAGTACCAACTACTAAACAGACAGCATCAGGTTTTTTGCCTTTCCTTGCTTGTTGCACAATAGGAGAAGAATGCCCCATGGCATCCAGGAGTAGTCGAGTTTTGAACGATCGCCCATTGCTAGTCTGGATATTGACTCCATCTGGATGAATGGTTGCTGTTTGATAAGCTGTATTTTCAAATAGTTGACCTCCTACTTCTAAAAATCGTTGTTTCAGAGTTTCCAATAAATAAACAGGATCGACTCCAATATTGAGAACGTCTTTTACCCAGATGTCAGGAGTATTGGGAAAACTGATGCGAGCGGGGTTATATTCAGTAGCGATCGCTTTTTTTAGTTCTTCTGAAGAGAGGAGATTTAATTCTACAAATGTTTCTATTTCTTTGCGGGAAATATTCCATTCTTGGATTCTACCTTTGAGAATGCCTCTTTCTAAAAGGGCAACGCGCCAACCTTTTTTTGCCAAAGTAGCACCAATTAAAATACCTAAAGTTCCTCCGCAAATTATTACATCCCAGTCAGAAGTTTCTAATAATTTAGATTCAGTTTTAACAGTAGTAGGAATAGGTATATTTTCGGCTCGAAGTTTTTGCCAAATTTTATCGACTCGTCGTAGAGTTTCTAAAGGGTTTCCGGGAATTTGAGAAAGAATTTGTTCTGTTAAAGACATAATTTTTTTTATTATTAATAATATTAGTTATTAAACTTGGTTGTATTTATGTACTTAGCATTTTATCATTTATATCAAGTCTTGTTAATAGAACTTACCGACAATAAATTTCGTGGATCAACCTATTTTATGTGTAAGTCCTAATTAATCAACTATAATAAAAATAATATTCTATTTATGGAGAATATTTTTTTGAGATACTGATAACTGATAACTGAAATAACCTTGGTTCTCTACTAGCTAGTTTTTTATGATAAATCAACTCGAACAAAAGCAAAATTTATATTTACATATAGACGGAGATATACCTCAAGGTTTAAAGAAAGGTACTTTAATTTCATTACAGAGAAGTACCCCAATGAAAATTTATAACTTAGGGTTTCAACCAGCAAAATCAATACCAGAAATACCTCGTTGGTTTCTGCAAAAATATGCCTCTTTTCCATTTAAAGTTTTAGAACCTTTTGCCGGATCTGGAACCACAATCATAGAATCAATTAAATCTGGAATATCAATTGATTGGCTAGATTATCATCCACTGAGTCGTTTAATTTGCCAAGTTAAAACAACTATATTTTCAGTAACCGAAGTTAAAGAGGAAATAAATAAAATCCTTCAGAGTGCTTATAACCATCAAAAAGCACCAGAAACTATAGACTTTGCCAATAAAGATTTTTGGTTTCAACAGGGAGTACAAGAAGGTTTAGAAATCCTCAGATATTATATTTTAAATTCTCCCAAAACTATAGAACCTATTCTGTGGTTAGCATTCGCTTCTACTGTCAGAAAAACATCAAATATGAACGATGGAATGTTACTAGCAGCTAGGCGATCGCATATTAAAGAAATACCAAATTTATCTAGTTCAGATGTGTTTAAATATTTTGAATTTTATGGCAATAAAGCAATAGATGCAGTTATTGAATGGCATCCTTTTATTAAGAGAAATATTTCTCTAGTAAAACAATTAGCTATAGCAGATGCTAGAAAAATTACAGGAGATAAATATGATGCAATAATTACCTCTCCACCTTATATAAATGCCATAGATTATGTGTGGGCTTCAAAATTTGAACTGCACTGGTTAGGTATGGTAAAAAGTAATCAAGAGAGACTTAATTTATATTCTCAAGAAATAGGTACAGAAAGAATACCCAAACAAGAATGTAAAGAGCTTGGTAAAACTGGTTATGAATATCTCGATAAGTTAATAGAAGATATTTTCTTTGGTAAAAAGTATCAAGCTTCTCAAGGACAAAATCAACTTAGAGCAAGAGTTGTATACAAATATTTTATGGATATGCAGCAACATTTTAAAAGCTGTTTTTCCTGTTTGAAACCGGGAGGATATTATTGTTTTTCCATCGGCGATTTGAGTAAAATTTGTGGAGTTGATATTCCAGTTGCCAGTATTTTAACAGAAATTGCTTGTGATGTTGGTTTTCAGGAAGAATTTCATTTTCATTTATTGTTGAAAAACCGCAAATTGAATATTCCTAGAAATGTAAATTGGGCAAGTACAATCAAACATGATACGATAGTTGTTTTAGAAAAACCTCTTTCATTAATGGATAATGGATAATTGATAATTGCCTATCTCTAAAAAGGATAAAATTGACTAAAAGGAAAAAAAAATAAATTTTTTCCCATTGACAAGGAGAGGCTGTTAATTTGACTTAATTAATAAAGCCTTTATCTAAAACTAAAATAAATAGCTGATGGCTAAATGCTTACTGCTGAATGCTTATAATGAATAATAATCAACTTAATAATTCTTTAGATATAATTTTACAAAAATATAGCCAATCTTTTGCCAGCAAAGTATTTCCTCAAGAGTCTTTAGAGGCAGATGATTTGATGCTTGTATTTGGATTAAATCAAGAAATTAAAGCTAGAAATAAACAATATTGGGGAAGAGAACTAGGAATGTGTTGGGAAAGAATAGTTAAAGAAATTTGTAGACAAACTTGCTATCATTTTAATGAAGCTATTCGAGATGGTCATTTCAGTTATCAGTTATCAGTTATCAGTACCTCGTAGTTGTTGCCAGAAACTTGAAATACTGAAGTTAATTTTTTTTCATTCCCTTAAAAGGGGAGACTTTAGACCAAATTTTTCGATAATGATGAATTATGTGACTTTATCGTTGGGTTAGATACAATAGATACAAAATATAGAATTGGTTCAGGAGATTCAGGAACTCTCAAGAAATTCAGGCAGTATGCAGCTAGACTAAATACTCTAGGATATAATCCTGTTTTACTAATACTCAGAAATGATAGCTTGAGGCAAACTATCAATACTTGTTCTATAGCAGGTTGGCAAGTAATGTCAGGAAATGATACCTTTAATTACATAAATAAAACTACAGGATTTGACTTAAAAGTATGGTTACAAAATAGAAGACATTTATATAGTATTCAGTAATTAATGTTGGAAATTTGTATTAATTTACTAATATTTCATAAACAGTAAAAGTTACAGGCGATCGCTTCTTCAAATCCATCAAATTAATTTTTTTCATATTCGATTATTTCCAATAAACAACGATAGAAAACTTGAAAACTTTTTGAGGTATTTTCTGTAGGATTCATGTGGGGTGAAATATCTCTAGCAGCTCTCAATTTTTCTAATCCTCCTTGATGATAACCTTTTCCTTGAAGCACTTTTTCTAAAGCTTCCCAAGTACCACCTTTAATGTCATCTGGGTCACGATATTTAGCATTTTGACTGAGACTTTTAGATACTTTAGGATAAGCTTTAGTCAAAGCTGGAATATCTCCAAAAAACCAAGCTTCTAATTCTTCAATCATAATTCTATTAATTAATTGATATTTATTTTTACTTTGACTATTTGCCAGAGATTTTGTGAAAAATCCAGCTTTGATAGCAATTTATTCTAACTGTTGTTTCAATTTTTGACAATCTTGATTATCTCTATCTAATAAAACTATAATTATCCAATCATTAGGTATCCATTTTTTATATCCTTTTAACCGTCCTGGTAGCTTAGAAAGTAAATCTTGTTTACCCTGAAAAGAGTGGGTATCAAAACTTATCAAATCACCCATAATTTTTGGTAATAAGTTACAGAGAGTTTGCTTCGTTGAAAAAATCTTCCACTAGAAATTCAATATGCACTCGTTAGTTACTCCTATAATCACTAATTTCTAGCTTGATTTTTACGCGGTGCGCCTTGATTTTTTAAAGGATTTCCAAATTCAAATTGGTCTTCCATCCATAAATTACCTAAAGATGCACCTTGCTCAATAAATTCTTTAATACCTAGCATTTCGCTAGCACGTTTAGCCTGAGTATAACCATTTTCATCTCGGTAAAGTATCCATAATTCTTGGGATCTAATCCCATCAATAAAAAATGGAGAATGAGTTGTTACCATAAGTTGAGTATTAGCTGAAGCTGCACGACATTCTTCAGCAAGTTCCGGTAATAAACGAGGATGCAAATGATTTTCTGGTTCTTCAATACCAATAAGTTGTGGTGGTTCTGGGTCATGTAAAAAAGTGAGATAAGCTAACATTTTTAAAGTACCATCAGAGGCAAATTTTGCTAAGATTGGTGTAGCAAAAGGAGCATCTTTTATTTGTAATAAAAGTCTGCCATCTTGCATCATTGAAGCTTCAACATTTTCTAAACGAGGAACTCGACAAGAAAGAATATTAAGAATTTTTTCGAGTCGTTCTGGATGCTGTTCACTAAGATATTGAATAACATTAGGTAAATTATCACCTGTTGATGATAATCTTTCTTGGGCACCAGCTTCAGGAGTGGTGCGAGTATTATCTGCACTTAAATAGGAAAGATGCCAACCTGTAATAAATTTTCTCAAGGCACTAACACGAGGATGTTTAGCAAATTGTCCGAGGGTACTTACTGCTAAAAATTCAGCAGATTCTAACTTTTCATCTATACGTTCATCTTTTTCATCAGGCATTTCTCCAGTAATTACTTTTCCTTCCCCTTCTTTAAAGTTTAAAAACTTAAAAATTCCTCCTCTTTTTCCTCTTCTCCATTGTAGCCATTCTTCGGCAACATAAGGACCTTTTGTTCTTTCCGCAATGGCAAGATGATATACAATTAAAGGAGAGTCTTTTGTTTCTCGATATTTAAGTTCAAATACTATATTTCCTTCAGAATCTCTAGTTCTTAATTCTCTAAATCTACCCCTTTTTTCCCAAGCTTTCCTGAGTCCATCTGTAAAACATTCCGATAAAAATGCAAAGACATCAAATATGGTAGATTTACCACTACCATTAGGACCTAAAAATACAGTTAATGGAGTTATTTTTTTTAGCTCTAAATCACGCAAAGCGCGATAGTTTTGCACTCGTAGATATTCAATTCTGGGAATAGATTGTTTAGCCATTATTTTAGTTTAACTTTACTTTTTTGATCCGATTTTTTTACGGCTCAAGATTCTCCCAATATTTCATCAACAGTAAAAGTTGCATTAGGCAAAGCTTGAATTTTCACAGTTTCACCCCTTTGAAAATTCTGCACAATTTCATAACCATTTGCAGTAGGTTTTCGGTAAACTTCCAGACATTCTTGAGTTAGATTTACTAACCAAACTTCAACAATATTATTCTCAGCATACAAAGGAACTTTTACTTCTCTGTCATATTTAATTGTTGTATCTGAAACCTCTATCAGGAGAAATACATTTTCTGGTTGAGGATGTTGAGTCCGATACAAACTTGGCCCTCGTTGCAGCACACTGATATCTGGTTCTGGTTCAGAATTATCGTTCAATCTTATAGGATCTTGAATCCCAACAGTAACAGTCTTTGCTAAACCCAAAATGAAAAGTTCGGCAAGATGTTTCACACAATTTGCGTGACGAATACCAACTGGGGACATTTTGATAATTTCTCCTCGGATTAGTTCTACTCGTTTATTTTCAGTTAAAATTCCTGCTTCCAGCATTTTATAATAGTCGTCTACAGTAAATAGTTGTCGCAATAATTCTACAGACATTACAGACTCCTTGAAAATAACTTTAACTTGTTAATAACTCTATCAAATTTTGAGTTATCGGACAACCTGTTTGCTTTTCAAAATGAAGAAACATCGGACTAAAATTCGCCTCTAGAAAAATATATTCTCCATTAGGTTGCAATCGCCAATCAATACCAGTCCATTTTAAACCGAATGCTTTAGTAATAGTTAAACATTGTTTTTTAATATCCTTCGGTGTTTCTAAATAGATTAATTTTGCTTGTTTATCTTCCCGAAAATCTAAAGAACTACTCCTAATTTCAGCAGAATAAACTTTTTCCCCAATAACGTAACTGCGAATATTTGTACCAGGAATATATTCTTGAATAGTTACAGGAGAAATGCTTAAAGCTAAATTCATTCGATTAATTTCTAAATGTTCTTTCGTTAAAAACTGAGCATGAGAACCACCATAAACAGGTTTAAAAATTACCTCCGAATAAGATTGATAAAAATTGAGAATTTCCTCCGCATCATTAGTTACTAATGTCGCTGGAATATTCACACCTATTTTATTAGCCAAACTTAATTGCAATGGTTTCTCTTTATGAAATTGGTAAGCTTCCCAATCATTCACCCATTTCTCTGGTTTTGAGCGCATAAAAGAACGTAACAAACTAATAGAATCATTTATTGCTATTGTGTTTGGATATGAATTAGTTGATTTAGGAACATTTACTCCAGAAAAAGTCCGCCAGAAAATTTTATTGATATCTGCTAAATCCCATTTTTTACCATCTGGAAATGTTAAACATCCTGTCTGAATAATAGGTTGCCAAGATATTTTTAATTTAGTCGGAAATAAACGAGTATCTAAATATTCAACAGTTATTCCTTTTTCTATCAGAGATTGTTTTAAATGAGCAGCATGAATATCTTCACTACTACTCAAAATTAAAATTTTCATAATTTAATTAACTGGCTACATCTCAATTTTAATTAAAGCCAAGATTTATTGCTATTAAGGAACCGGGAACAGGTATGAAAAAAATAGATATAGAAGAAATCAAGTATTTTGGCAAATATGAAATCCACCCAATTAACTAAACAAAATTAATCCTCAAATTATCTAGAGATGGTAAGTTTTCTATAATCGCAATTAAATCTCCCGATTG
>NZ_JAYKGW010000187.1:0-46460 GCF_035285525.1 Okeania sp.
CTTCCTTCAACAACAGCCGTTCCTTACACTTCTTCTTAGGAGCATGGCCAGTAGTAGGAATCTGGTTCACAGCATTAGGAATCAGTACAATGGCATTCAACTTGAATGGTTTCAACTTCAACCAGTCAATCATTGATTCGAGTGGTCGTGTAATTAACACTTGGGCAGATATTATCAACCGGGCTAACCTAGGTATGGAAGTAATGCACGAGCGTAACGCTCACAACTTCCCTCTAGATTTAGCAGCTATTGAAGCTCCAGCAATCAAGGGTTAATTCTTAACTGATTGATTAATGAGAAAAAGCTCTCCAAAAATGGAGGGCTTTTTTTTGATCAAAAGTATATGAATCTTACCACTTGCAAAAAAAGTTGTCATACTTGAGGTATATAAAATTACTATAAAATTCTTAAATTATTATCAATTGATACAGCGATCGCCTACTTTCTATGTAGTAACTTAATTCAAGAATAATTTTCTTAATACCCCTTTGCAAATCGAAAGACACTAGCTATTCTATTGAATAAAGGTCTATATTAATCTAGTAATTCTGTAAGCTTTATGAATTTGAGGTAAGTTATGAATAAGCCTAGTAGTCTTGTCACGACGGTAATCCTAACATCTATGATAGCTATCAGTGTTAATGTAGTGGGTAAAGCTCAAGAATCTGCTCAATTTGAGTGTATTCAAAAGTATACTAATCTTGGCGTTTCTCCTGATACTGCAGTTTCTGAGTGTAACAAACAGATTGTTGGTAATTGTATTCGCAAATTAATTGGGCAAAGAGTAGTTGCTACATCTATTCTTTATTCAGAAGAAGAAGGCTATTTAATCGATCTTGGTAATGAGGACTCTAGTTGGTTAGAAGGTGGTAGTTGGAAAGATAAGGGATGTGTGGCAAATACAGTTGGGCCTTACAAAAGACAAAGTGATCAACGACGAACATTTTGGAACAATCAAAGGTCTTATGAATGGTTTCGTCAAGGTTGGTGTCAAGAACCAGAAATAGTTCTTGATAAAACTTACTCTCCTGATGAGGCAAAAATTTTATGCGAGGCTGGATATACAGGTAGTAATACAACAGAAAATCAACCTACAGAAAGTACCTTTCCAGATAACTCTACAACAGAAAATAAATCTACAGAAAGTAACTTCCCAGACGACTCTAAATCGGACTAAAACATATTCGTATTTAATACTATTGAAGAAGCATTTTCTCAGAGTTAGTTTTAACCATTTTGATTGACAAAAAAATCTGGTTTTTATATCAAATCGACTGACTACGGTTCCGTAAGAAATCGGTAATATAAGAAACCGGATTTCTTCGAGGTAAATGTTACTATTTTAAGGGATTTGAGACAAACCCGGTTTCTCTGCTTTTTTATACCGATACTACCGGATTTGATATTATATCATTTTCGGTTGAATAGTTATCATTAGATATCTCCAGAAAAGAGGTAATAGACAATAGGCAATAGGCAATAGGAAAAAATAATTGATAATTTCTTGTCGTGATAATTGATTTGATTTTTGATTTCTGGAAATGTCTATTAGGAATAGATGGAAGAGATATCTCAAACCCCTAATATTCATTCCTATCCTTACCGAAGAATTAAATAATTAAATAATTAAATAATTCACGCCTTGAAGCCTCCGCTTTAAAAGGGAAAAAAATAAATTTTTTCCTTTTATTCAATCCTCTTCCTTTTACAGAGAGGTCATTACAAATTATTAATTCTTGAAGGAATGTTGTGCATTCATATCGTGAAGCTTTAGCGGAGTTTTGCATGAGCAAAACTTTCTATTCCGTTCCAGTCGCAATGATTTTATAGTTAGTATTTATCCGAATATAATATTATAGTTGTTTAACTTAAAAATGAGACATTTTTTTTATGTGAAACTTCGTCAGATCAAGAAAGCTTTGTCTCAATCTAAAGTTAAATGACAATATATTCTATTTTCAGAATTCATGGTTAAGTTTATGCTAAAAAATAAGACATTAAAAAATATATAAACTGAACTTCTATGGAATCTACTGTCAATTTTCCCATTAAAGAAAAAATACCAGAAAAGTTACCAGTAATAGAAACTACTAACTTAGGTAAATCATACCGCACTGGCTTTTGGATGAATCAAAAAATAGAGTCTCTGAAAAACTGTAATTTGACAGTTTATCAAGGAGAGACTTTTGGGCTTTTAGGACAAAATGGTGCAGGTAAGACTACTCTACTTAAAACTTTACTAGGAATTATCCGCCCTACCTCTGGGGAAGGAACATTATTAGGGCAACCAATAGGCGATCGCTTGGTTAAGGAAAAAATTGGTTATTTGCCAGAAAATCCTTATTTTTATGACTATTTAACTGGATGGGAATTTTTGGAGTTTGTAGCTGGATTATTTCAAATATCTAAATCAATACAAAAACAAATAATACCGGAGTTACTTGATTTAGTTGGATTATCTAAATCGGCAGCTATAAAAAAACAATTACGTCAATATTCTAAAGGAATGTTGCAAAGAGTTGGGATGGCGCAAGCTTTGATTAATGACCCAGAATTAGTGTTTTTAGATGAACCAATGTCAGGTTTAGATCCAATGGGGCGTTATCAAATCAGAGAAATTATTGTTTCTTTGAAGGAAAAAGGAAAGACTATTTTTTTTAATAGTCATGTTTTATCAGATGTGGAAAAAGTTTGTGATCGGATAGCTATTCTTGTAGCTGGAGAATTAATTTGTATTGGTACTTTGGATGAAGTATTAGGCATAAATGAAACCTATTATGTTAAGGGTAAAAGTGGTAATATTCAGATCCTTAAACAATGGATTCCAGATTTAGAATTTGAGAATAATTTTTGGCAAGGTCATTTACAGGGAGACCCTCAAGAATTTTTAGTTAGTCTGGGATTAATGAAAGCTACACTAATTAATATGAACATTGAAAAGATTAGTCTAGAAGAATATTTTATGCAGAAATTACGAGAACGAGGAATTTTTGCTAGTAATTAATAAATACTTCCAAAAAAGAGCGAAAAATCTTAGTTTATATAGGGTTGGGAGACCAAACCCCGACGGTCTTAAATTCTACTATGGTTTGGTTTAGAAACCAAAATCCTATTTTTATTTATCCTCAAGCTTCCCACCTTCTGCTTTTTCAGCAAATCCTAATTAGGGTTGTCTGAAAAAGTATGAAAGTATTAACATTCTAAAGTTTTAACCTTTTTATGTAGGGAAAAAGTACCTGGTTTTGAGCTGCTTAATGCACGATTCCCGAAAAATCAAAAATTTACCATCTTCGCTTCATCGTTGGGAAAAAAAATTACTTTCCTACTCCTCTACTCCCCTACTCCTGAAAAAAGACCTTTTCAGCAAACCCTAATTAATTAAAATCTGCTTCCGTAAATTTGCTTTTTTTTTAGCTTTTTTCGAGAAAAAATTGCCTCTAAAAAAATTAGCCAGGCTTGAGGATAAAAAGCTGCTGGCAATAAGATATTTAAAGCTGTTAAAAATTGTTTTTGTTTGACAGCTATCATGCCCCAATGTAAATTCATATATCGTCTAATATTGCTAATATCTGGAATGAAATTTTTGTGCTTTTTATTCACTCTGGCATAAATTTTTTCTTTCATTAAAATATTAGTATCACAACGTTTTTGTATAGGAATTTTTTGGTCATAACCTCCAGACCAAACAGTACGAAAAACTAAACATTTATTGATAAAAATAGCATCACCTAAATCAGTAATTCTCACCCAAGAATCAATATCATCACAACTTGTTAAATTAGTATCCCATCCACCACACTCTAAAAAAGCATCTCTACGAAAAGCCACTTGAATAGTAGTACCAAAAGGCACTAATTCTAGTAACATTCCATAATGAACATCTTCTTGAGAAATATAAAATGCTGTTCCCGGTCCAGTTTTTCTAGTACGACTAATTTCTACCTCATTAATATCAACTTGTGCTGCTTGACAAGAAAGAATTACTGATTCAGGATGAAGAGTAATTACTTTAGTCATTTCTTCCAGACAATTAGGTGCTAAATAGTCATCATCATCTATAGGTTTTATCCAATCTCCCTGAGCATTTTGAACACCTATATTCATTGTAGCTGCATGACCTTGATTAGAAGTAGTACGATAATAAGTCAGGCGATCGCCAAAACTTTTCACATATTCTTCTGTACCATCTGTCGAACAATCATCAACTACAATTATTTCACATTCTATTGCTTGTTCTAAAGCGGAATTAATTGCCCGTTTTAATAAATTTAAACGATTATAGGTTGTAATTACAACACTAAATTTCATCTATAAATTTTCCTCCATATTTTTTGAGCGATCAGAAGAAGAAATAACATAGGAAGAAGTAAAAAGGCAAACCAATATTTTGATTTAGATTTATTGTTGCAGATTTTGTAACTTTGATTGATATTTTGGGCAAAAAGAAATTACGCCTGATGCTATTACTTTACCTGTATAAAGAGCTGCCGTTTGTAATTGTTCTTGTGTTAAACCTGACTGTAATAGTGAAATAGCTGCCTGGGTTGAAACTTCTTCCACAGAAGAACCTTTTTCTAAAGAAATACAAGTATTACGAGCTAATTCTAATGCTTTTTTTTCACCTATAATATTATGTATTTCTACTTCTGCTGGAGTTAATGAACTTCCTAATAAGTCTTCAAATGATTCTGCTTGAGCAGGACTAGATAATAGTAGGTTTAATAGTATAGTTATACTAATACTTAAACTTTGACGTATTCTATTATTTTTTTTCATTTTCTTATTTCTTCAGATAAGAATATTTAGATAGGGTTGGCGCTCAAAAGTTCGATCGTGGACGTAGGGAGTAGGGAGTCAATCCACCCCTAATACCTCCCAAGAGCTATCCTTTATTAAGGAACTCCTGAAACCCTTGTGGAGGAAAAGGTAGACAAGGTAGACAAGGAAAAAGCATCTCAAATGAGAGGAGCATAATTTCTTACTAATGTCTGCGTTTTATGTTAAGAAAGATGTTTATAAAGCATAGCTTCCAGGAGGGGGAGTAGTTAAGAGTTAAGATAAATAGAAGTTACAGAGGAGTTGGCCACAAAAAGAGTAAGAGTGATTATTTTATCATAGTTAGCCAAAAATGCTCAATTTTTGATTTTTCGGGAATCGTACCTCAGTAGCCTAAAAGTTCCCACTTTCTTGATACCTAAAAATCATAAAACCCTTATCTATCAATCCTTCTATATTTATTCAGACAGCCCTAGATAGGGTTTGCGTATGGAAAGTTTTTTGGTAGGGTTAGAAGTCAACCCACCCCTAACCCCTCCCAACCCACTCCCTACTCCCTACTCCCCCGTTCCCGTAGGAACGTTGCATGCAACGTCCCTACCCTTCACAACAAGACTGAAGAAGCGCAAACCCTAATTATTACAGAAAAACTAAAGGGAAATTATGAATGACCTTTTCTAGAACTTTCCTAAATCCTAACTCTTAACTACTCCCTACTCCCTACTCCCTTAACTAAAGCGATACATTTTTTAAATAACTACGAGGATCAAAAGTACGATTAGCCTTAATTTTCTCATAACATTCCCTTTCTAGAGAACTAATATTTTTGGGAGCAGTAATAATAATTCTTACTAACTGATCGGTACGTTCCCCAGATTTAGGTTTAGGCCATCCCTTACCTCGCAAACGCAAAGACTGACCAGAACGAATACCCGCAGGAACATTAACATTAACCATACCATCTGGAGTAGGAACATCTATCGAAGTTCCTAAAACAGCTTCATCGGGAGTTACTGGTACTTCACATAATAAATTATCTCCCTCAAATTGATAAAAAGAATGAGGCTGAATTTCTACCTTCAAATATAAATCTCCCCTTTGTTGAGTATATGGATCTAATTGACCTCTACCTTTAACTCTGATTTTGCTTCCTGGTTTTACTCCAGAAGGAATTGAAACTTCTCCACCACCCACACGCCTTTGCGTCCCATTAAAAGCTTCTGCAAAAGTTAGAGTAATATCAGCTTCTAAATTTAGGGAAGTTGCCGACTTACGACTATCAAAACCAGAACGACCATCAAATCCATCACTAAACCCTCCTGGCCAACCTGTATTGGTTTTGTAGGTGTAAGTTTGTCGCCCACCACGATTACTACTACCAGGACTACCACTACGTCCTAATAAAGTATTGATAAAGTCATCAAAGCTGGCATACTGACTAAAGTCAAATCCACTAAAATCTACAGTAGTACCACTTGCACCACCAGACCATCCACCGCCACTAGAACCTACCTGTTTCCAATATTGACCAAATTGGTCATATTTTTGGCGTTTTTCTGGGTCTGATAAAACTTCATAAGCTTCGTTAACTTCTTTGAAACGAGCTTCAGCTTTGCGATCGCCAGGATTCATATCTGGGTGATATTTTCGAGCTAATTTACGATAAGCTTTTTTTATTTCTTCTGCACTAGCAGTTTTAGTTAAACCTAAGATTGAGTAATAGTCTTTAAAATCTGTTGTCGCCATTTATTCTCCTCTTGATATTATATTTTTGAGCAATTACATTAATGTTAATATATGATTATTTTTGAGTTTTGGAATTGTATAGGATTATTGGGAAATAGAAATAATTTTGATTTTGATGGTGTTTTTTTTGTAGGTATTTAGCTATTAGCAAGTCACCTCAAGCGCAATAAAAATGAATTAAACAAGCATTAACTTGAATGCTGATAATATATGTTTTCAGTTATTATGATAATAATTCATCTTTGACTTTCATTAGAACTTATCCTGAAACAAGTTTAATTTAAAATAGTAAATTTTGTCAGAGAAAAAAACAATAAATTAGGGCGATAAACCGAATTGATTTTTAAGTTTTGGTAAGCATTCAGCAGTCAGCTATCAGGCATTATAAGAGTGCTTTTGGCTTCTGATAAAAGCTTTATTATACGGTTCCGGATAAATCAGAATTTTTTTTACTATAAAAGCGAGTTTTCGACTCTATATTTGTTGAAATATTCTCCTCAAGCTTGAGGTTTTTATTAGCTGAATAGGAGCGCATTCCGGAGGAAAAGCTGATAGTTAATAGCTGTTTGCGCAGCATTCTTCAGGAAATGCTTACAATTTTGGTGTGTCACTCCTGCTCCTAATTAGAGCTTGCTAAAAAAGTCTTTTAGTAGCGGGGAGGAGTCAGAATCGAGCAATCCAGCAATCCGTATAGGAATAACAGTTATAAAGGAATTAGCTGGAAGAATTTTCTCTTAATTTTTCTCTCCTACTAAACTTTTTCTGCTAACTTTTTTCACCTTTTTGACCTAAAAGCTGATACTTTTTCCAGACATAAAATTGCTACTTTATCTGTCAATGGTTTCATCTTTTCATACGCAAACCCTAATTATTAGTAAGTTGTTTTTTTACAAATTATCAAAATTAACTATTTAGTTAAGTTCGGTTATTTCTGAAAAACTAATGGCAATTGCCGTACACATTTTTTTCTGTTGTTAGTAACTGGCTTGCTTGTTTAATCAATTTACAATTACTTTAAAGAATTAGTTAAAATTATGAATTTATCTAAAAATTACAATCATTTAAAATTAAAAAATAAACAGTAAAACCTTGATTATTTCAGATTAAAAATTTCAAAATAAATATAGCGCTACTTTTAGGGAACAGGCAACAGGGAACAGGTATGGAGAAAAAATGAATAGCTGATCATATAAGGTTTTTAGCTATTGAACACCTCCTGCAATTTGTAAATATTAAGTCCGCACATTGCTATATCCTATAACTGTAAGCATTCAGCTATTAGCAATGAATAACTATTTTTGAGCTTTGGGAAGACAGTTTCGATAGTAACTTTTTATTGTTTTTCAACTTCAACGGTTATTTGATCTTCTTCACAATTAATACCTAATAGCTGAGAGCTGAATGCTTACCTATAACTTAACAAAAAAAAGATTATTTATTTGTCATAAATAATGAATTTTGCTCAAACAATCCTAAGTATTCATTCTGCATCGTCAGCTAGCCTCCTGGGTCGGAACTACGTTAACAACTATTGATTTTAGTTGGAAATAAAAGCTTTATTAATTGAAGTAAATATAATTTTACTGTAAAAACTGACTTTATAGGTTATTTTCATTTAAAGCTTTTCCTTAAGGTTTGGATATTATTGCTGAATGGGAGCGCATTCCGCAGGAAATGATGATAGCTAATAGCTGAATCCTTACCAATCTTATTCAGTAATTCGTTTTACTTCATCAAATCCTTCCGCACAACTTGGGGGAACATCTATTAATTGTCGAGACATTTTCATAATTACTTCTTCTGGTACTTGGCGCTGTCGTTGTTTATTTCTTTCTAAGCATAATTGTAATGATTTGTCAACCCATAAACCTATTATCTGACTAAATCCAGTTTCTCTAGCCTGGTCAATTACTTCTCTTCTTCCCCGACGTTGGGTATTAGTAGCATCATATATAGCCAGAGATGTTTGGTTGACAGCTTGGTGAAACTGTTGCTGTACTTCCTGCCACACCTTTAACCAAAGCCCCTGAATTGTTTCATCACCAAATAATTGAGCGCGAATAGCATCAGTAGAAATTAATTGACACTGAGGATATCTAGAGACTATTTTCCTGGCTAGAGTAGATTTGCCACTCGCTGGAAGTCCAATGAGAATAATTAATCTGGTCATTTCAGTTATCAGTTATAGCGCTGTGCCCAGGCAATAGGCAACAGGTAATAGGCAATAAGGGGAATAAATTAGTGATAAGATAAAAATTTTAGCTATTTATTACTCTGCTGAAAAAGTCCGAAAGTATTGAGCCTTTTTAGGTAGGAAAAAAGTACCTGGTTTTGAGTTGCTTAATACACGGTTCCCGAAAAATCAAAAATTTACCATCTTCGGCTCATCGTTGGGCAAAAAAAATTACTCCCCTACTCCCCTACTCCCCTACTCCCCTACTCCCCAACTCCCCTACGCCTTAAAAAAGACTGAAGAAGCGCAAACCCTATTTAGCCCCTCCAGCAATTTGTAAATATACCAGCGCTTATTGCTATGTCAGTTATTAATACTGACTCTCGTAAGAACGTTGCATAAGGGCGTCCCTACCCTTAAAAAAGACTGAAGAAGCAACCCTATTTAGCCCCTTCGGCAATTTGTAAATATACCAGCGCTCATTGCTATGTAAGTTATTAATACTGACTGCTGAAGGATAATGAATTTTGCCTAATAACTTTTTCAGAAATTTTTTCTACAGTTTGAGAAATTATATGGTATAATTACCTCTACTTTTTGAACAAAAGAACAATATTTATAAATTAATGGGACATTAAATCCCACTAATTTACCGTTGATTTCAATAAGTCAATTATGCAAAGATTGTGTAAAGCTAGGAATTAGCTAGATTTCTGTGTTATCTGGGATAGTAGCATTTTTCAAGACCACAACAATACCACTACGAATGATGAACCCTTCATCCTCCCGTTGAGCCTCTTCTATCCTGTCCTTATTGACTATTTGGACATTACGACCAATGCGGGCATTCTTATCAATAATTGCTCCACGAATTGTCGTGTTGGCACCAATACCCAAAGGTACATGACCCTCTTGCAGGCCAGATTGACGTTCAGCAAAAGGTTCATAATAGTCTGAACCCATCAGTAGAGAATCTTGAATTAAACAATCAGCTTCTACACGAGACCGCACACCTAACACACAATGGTCAATCTGACATTTTTTCAGAATACAACCTTCTCCCACAATTGACTCTGTAATTTGGCAGTCCAAAACTTTACTTGGAGGTAAGTAACGAGAGCGAGTGTAGATAGGAGCTGTTTCATCATAGAAACTAAACGGAGGTTGAGGCTGTTGAGTCAAAGCCAAGTTAGCATCATAGAAAGACTTGATAGTTCCGATATCTTCCCAATAACCTTGGAATGGGTAAGCTTGAACATTATACTTATTAGCTGACTTGGGTAAAATTTCCTTACCAAAATCTGTATGGTCTGATTCTTCTATAAGTTTGATCATTACATCTTTATTAAAGACATAAATCCCCATAGAAGCAATATAAGGTTGTTCTTTAGCTATTTCTGGACTAACTCCTAAGATGGAGGTATCAACTGCCATAGCTTTGAGGGCATCACCTTTAGGTTTTTCACTAAATTCAATAATCCGACCTGAGTCATCAATTTTCATTAAGCCAAAGTCGGAGGCCCGTCCTTCATCAATGGGTAAAACGGAAAGGGTAATATCTGCCTTAGTGTCAATATGGCGTTGGACAAACTCTCGGTAGTCCATGCGGTAGAGATGGTCTCCAGAGAGAATTAGGTAATAGTCAATATCCCACTCTTTAAATAACCAAATGTATTTACGGACAGCGTCGGCTGTTCCTTGGAACCATTCTGGATTATCTTTAGTTTGTTGGGCTGCCAGAACTTCGACAAAACCTTCACTGAAACCTGGGAAGTTATAGGCACGAGTAATATGACGGTTAAGAGAAGCTGAGTTAAATTGGGTCAGAACATAGATTTTTTGGATATCTGAGTTGATACAGTTACTGATGGGGATATCTATTAAACGATATTTACCAGCTAGGGGGACTGCTGGTTTGGCCCGCAGTTTAGTTAAGGGATAGAGGCGAGTGCCTGCTCCACCACCTAAAATTATACCTAATACATTTTTCACAGTTGAACCTCAATATTTATGATATTCACATTCTTAGTGTCCAATGGTTGGGGATCATTGGCAAGAGGATAGTAAAAGTCAAAATTCAAAATTCAACAGTTAGAAGTTAGAAATTTTGAAGTCAAAATTCAAAAGTCAACAGTTAGAAGTAATTTTTGTTTGTTTATGGGTTGGCGATCGCTGTTTATTGAGATTAGAAGGTAAAAGTTAGAAATTTGGGGGGTATAGTTCAAGTCAAAATTCCAAAGTCAACAGTTAGAAATTTTGAAGTCAAAATTCCAAATTCCAAATTCAAAAGTCAGAAATTTTGAAGTCATGCATTCAAAAGTCAAAAGTTAGAAGTAATTTTTGTTTGTTTTTGTTTATGGGTTGGCGATCACTGTACAAGTCCTAGATACTACTAAGAATTAAATTTTTTTATAAGCCAAGAAGTGTAGTGAGAGTTGGTAGACAATTTTTGAGAGTAGTTGCTAGTTTGCTAGCGTCTGTCATCGTTGCCGTTAGACCTTTAAGAGCATTCAAAGCCATTGAACAAAGCTTGAGGATACGTTCTCCTGGTGTTTTTTTGGCTTCTTCGGCTATGGTTTCTACAGCTTCAAGGGCTTCCTTTTTTTGGCTTTCTGAAAGTGTAGAATCATTATTAATTGATTCTTGTAAGGCAGTTAAAATAGTTGCTAAATCTGCGCCTTTTTCTGTTTTAATATCCTGAAGTTGTTGGATAGTATTGTTAATTTGACCATTGAGATTTACCAATGCCATACTACCAGAATTTGTGAGACTAACGTCACTTAGATGAACATCTCCAGATGTGGTTTTATCTCCACTAACTAGATCGCCACTAATTTGAGGATTTTCATTTTTGTTTTCCATAATTTCTACCTTTTCTGACGGGTTTAATAATATATTAGCTTTATTACCTTGAATTGATAATTCATTATAATAATAATTTGTAATACTCTGATGAATTGCTGGTTTATCTGCAGTTGGTGAAACAGCAATTTGTGCAAGAACAACATTTTCGTCTTTTTGTTCTATTTTCCAGCGACTTTTTTTTATTCCTTGATATTTATTTGCTGTTTTATCTAGAGCAGTACCTAGAGCTTGCCAACCGCCAAAATCAAAATCGTGTAAAAGTACATCTACAGTTTCTTGAAGTTCATCTATCCATCTTTCAAATTCACTATTTTGAAATTCTCCACTGTCTGGTTTAGGTTCTAAAAAACCGTGTTTGCCTTGTTTAATATAAATTCTTTGACAATAAACATCTTTAAAGCAAGTACGACTATTTATACTCCAATCTTCTATACAAGTTTCTGTTAGATTAGCTCTGGAAAAATCTACATCTAATAGTTGAGCTTTAGATAAATTTGCTCCTTCTAAATTAGCATCTGTTAAATTAGCACCATTTAAGTTTGCTCCTATGAGAATAGCTCCTGCTAAGTTTGCTCCTCTTAAGTTAGCACCACTAAGATTTGCTCTAGTATAATCTTTGCCAGCGCCATCCTCTGGATTTGTAAGTAGCTTTCTTACATGAGGATTTTCTAAAATCGTATCTTGCAGTCTAGACAATTCTAACCCTGTAACATTTTTAAAACTAGCGCCGGTTAATATAGCTTTTCTAAAATCTGTATGGGGTAAATGTGAATTATCGAAGCAAACATTTGTTAAATCAACACCGTAAAAAGATGTTCCACCTGTGGCAGATAAAAATATAGCTATTTTTTTTATCCATGCAAATTTTGGTGAGCCTATGATCGCTTTTTTGGAAATAATATAACCTGTAAAAATCGTAGCTATTATTAAGATGTTTATGAAAACATCTTCTAGTAAAACTTTTTCTTCCTTAGTTAAAACTATCGCTGCAAAGACGACACTAGCTAAAGTTAAAAATTGACTTAAAGTTCCACTGGTAGTATATACAATATTTATCAGTAATGCAATAATTGTTGTACCTAAATATGCTAAAGTAATACTAAATCCAAGGAATGGTAGGCATTGAATAATTATATTAGTTTTATCTCCGCTGATAAATAAGAATATATTAGGAACAATGGTCAATATAAAAATTATAGAAATTCCAACTTTTGTAAAACCATTAATTGCTATATAATATAGGGAAAAAAAATAGGGTATTGAAGTTATTAAGATAGCTTCCTTTGTGTTTATATTAAAATCACCTATCTTTTGTAGTTCTCTCAAAACTTGACTTGCTACAAAACCTGAAACTAGAGGTATCAAACTTGATAAAACACCCACTAATATTCCCCATAGTGTTATTAGTAACTTATAAATGTTTTTATGTCCTGCAGATGCATTACTAAATCCTTTATTTTGAATACTACCTTTAAAAGTAATACTACGAATATTCCTTGAGTCATAATTATTCATTTAGCTAATTCAGAGGTATTTTTGATTAACAACCAAAGTTACAATATTTACACCATACAGCTCTGTAATTTGAACGTGAATAAACATTATTAGTTCTCGATCCTGTAATAAGATAAATGTCTATGTACTGAGTTCTCAGTAAATCTATAAATTCTGCTGAAGTACCTGTCTGTTGAATAAATTCAGCTTCAGTTTTATATTTTTTCCTAATATAAAAGTCTATATCAAACTTAAATAGAGGTAAATCTACTTCTCTTTTCTCTAGAGTATCAATATTACAATTTAAAGCAGTACAAATTTTGTCAAGTTGTTTCTTAGTAGATGGCTCTTTTAATTTTTCTTTACTTATAGGTTGAGTGCTATAAAAAGTTAATACTGATATATCTATTCGAGATTTTTTACTCAACTCTTCCAAACTTTTATCTGTATCACTATCTGGATATAACTCTTCTAACCTATATAATATCTTAAGTTGAATTGCTCCTCTTTCAATACTTTGTGGCTCATCCTCATTATTAGAAATAATCATAGTTTTTGGCGCATCTGCACCCTCAAACCATCTTGTTGGAAATTCTTCTATCCAATCTTCTGTAGGGTTATTTGGATTAGATTCAACTTTAACTTCTTCTATCGACTCATTACTATTTTGCTCCTTTAATTGTAAAGCTTTTTTTTGTCAGTTTTAGCCATGTCATAGTTATCTATCCTCAAACTAATTAATTTCACTCATTCTACTAAGCTTTAATATAGAAATATATAAATAGCGAATATTGTTACATAATTTTACAACAAGTTCAATATCTGGTAACTTTGAATAGAACAACTTAACGTAAGCATTCAGTTATTAGCATTCGGCTATCAGCTTTTTGAAGAATCAAGCTAAAGACTAAGGTTAGCTGACAAAAATGTTTCATTTCCTTTCCTTTCATTCGGAATACTTGGCAAACAGAATGCTTGGCAAACGGAATGCTTCACAAACATAACTTTTAATTCGCCTTGACTACTAATTCCTTCTTACAATATAGTAAGTTAATAACTCATAGCTGATAGCTAATAGCTGATAGCTGAATGCTTACAACTTAAATCAAAAGTTTATCTATGCAAATTCAAACACCAGAATGGGTAAAACACGCTGTATTTTACCAAATTTTCCCAGACCGTTTTGCTAAAGGTCAACCACCCACCCAGGTCAAAAAAGGAATAGATAAAGGTTGGTATCCGAGTACCCTAGAATCTTGGGATGAACCTCCTACTCCTCAAGGTTACAAAGGTGGCAACCTCTGGGGTGTCATCGAAAAACTTGATTATATTCAAGACCTTGGTGTTAATGCCATTTACTTTACACCAATTTTCCAATCCACTTGTAACCATCGCTATCATACCCATGACTATTATCGAGTCGATCCAATTTTAGGCGGTAATGAAGCTTTAAGAATATTAATAGATGCTGCTCACGCTCGGAATATAAAAATTGTTCTGGATGGAGTTTTTAACCACGCTAGTCGGGGTTTCTATTTCTTCAACGATATTTTGGAAAACGGTCCTCATTCTCCCTGGTTACATTGGTTTAAAATAGAAGACTGGCCTCTATCTGCTTATGATGGTAGTTTACCTGCTAATTATGTGGGATGGGTAGGCAACCGTGCTTTACCTGTATTCAATCACGATAATCCAGAAGTGAAAGAATATATTATGGAAATTGGGGAATATTGGTTAGAATTTGGTATTGATGGTTGGCGGTTGGATGTACCTGCTGAGGTGACGACTCCTGGGTTTTGGCAAGAATTTCGCGATCGCATCAAGGCTATTAACCCGGAAGCTTATATTGTGGGTGAAGTCTGGACTGACTGTGTACAATGGTTGGATGGTACTCAGTTTGATGGGGTGATGAATTATTTATTTACTGGTCCGACTATTGCTTTTACGGCAGGCGATCGCGTAGATTTTGACCAAGTGAAAGGCCGTGACTATGTAGCTTATCCAGCTATATCTGCTGCTGTTTATGGTCAAAAAATGCAGGAGTTGTTGCAACTATATCCTTGGGAAATTCAATTAACTCAACTTAATTTATTAGATAGTCACGATACAGCTAGAGTTTTGAGTATTGCTCAAGGAGATAAAGCAAGTGTGGAATTAGCTACTTTATTATTGATGACTTTTCCGGGAGCGCCGAGTATTTATTATGGTGATGAAGTAGGTTTACTAGGGAAGTTAGACCCTGACTGTCGTCGTGGTTTTCCTAATAATGAAAAATGGGATATTCAAGTTCTAGAATATCATAAAAAATTAATTGCTATTAGGAATAAATATTCTGCTTTGCGTACTGGTAATTATGAAGTTTTATTTGCGGAGGGAAATGTTTATATATTTGCTCGAATTTTAGGAAATGAAGAAATTATTATTGCCGTTAATATTGGTATAGAAAAAACTAAGGTAAATGTTAGTATTAATCAGCTAAAATCTCAACCTAATACAATTATTTATGGTAGTTGTGAAATTTTGCAAAGAGGAAATAAAGTTAGTCAATTAGAGTTAGATTTACCAGGAAGAAAAGGCTGTATTTTAATGAATAATTGATAATGAAAATATAGCAATCAGCCCTTATGTTTTCACAATTAAAAAATTAGAAATAAACTCCGGTAGTATTGGTATACAGAGGTTTTCACTTCGATAAACCACAGTAGGGGCGCCCCTACAGAGTTCTTGGTTATGACGGTGTGGTTCATTAATCTGAAAAGCCCTGTAATTAAAGCTCCGTATCAGTTTGGAAACTAAAATTTGTAGGAGTTTAGTTTTTGCTCTTTTCTGATGGTAGAACCTTATTCACCAAAGCAAGAGAATTTGATATTACCCATTAAACATCTCCAGAAAATAGGGAGTGGGGAGTAGAGGGAAAGAATAGATAATTTCTGTCTGATAATTATAATTGATTTAATTGTTTATTTTTGGAGATGTCTATTATCTTGTTCATGCTTTTAAAACCCCTACAATAATCAGATACGCTTACAGCACTTTCGGATTTAGTGAGCTACAAAATTTTTTTTTGTTAAAAACTGGAAGTCTGTTAGTAATGATTGGTAACACAACCTTCTAGGTTGTTACAGCAAACGAAGGCTGTGGTACAAAGATTAATATCTATCTTTAAAGTTTACCTCACTATCGTCATGCATTGCTGTAAAAATAGCTGATCCAATTTATTTGAGAGAGCTTTATTTATCATTTTTCTCCTTTTTTATATAAGTAAGCATTTTCTGCGGAATGCTTACTTATATTTTTCCCTATTTTTCCTTCTTTCTTCTTTCTTCTTCCTTGCTTCTACAATCTGTAAGAAACATTTATAAAATTGGTATAATCAAGCAGACTAATGAATAACAAATGATTATTATATAATGGGAAAAAATAAATCTAAATCTGACTTACCAACAAAAATATGCCCTGTCTGTAACCGCCCTTTTTCCTGGCGAAAAAAATGGGCAGACTGTTGGGATGAAGTCAAATATTGTTCCGAAAGATGTCGGCGACATAAATCAAAAATTGACAAATAAACTGAGACGTAATAGTATATATAGGCTAAATTATTCTGTAATTAATCACAAACAAAAATGCAGCCAAAACTTATTATTCACGGTGGTGCAGGTAGTTCCCTTGAGGAAAAAGGAGGATTAGAAATTGTTAGAAAATCTCTCCATCGCATTGTAGATGAATTATACAACTTGCTTCTAGCTGACACCGCAGCTTTAGATGTAGTAGTCCGTGGTTGTCAACTGTTAGAAGATGATCCAATTTTTAATGCTGGCACTGGTTCCGTACTCCAATCTGATGGTCAAATTCGGATGAGTGCTTCCTTAATGGATGGTTTGAATCATCGGTTTAGTGGAGCGATCAATGTCTCCCGAATTAAAAATCCCATTGACTTAGCTAGAGCATTGCAAGAATCACCTGATCGTGTATTATCAGATATTGGAGCTGCTGAATTTGTGCGAGAATTGCAAATGCCAGTTTATAACCCTTTGACAGATAAACGATTAAATGAATGGCTGCAAGATCGTCAACAAAATTTTAGTAGAAAAATGGCTAACGTGATTGCCGAATCTCCAGGTACTGGCACTATTGGTGTAGTAGTTTTGGATAAAGAGGGGAGATTAGCCACCGGCACTTCTACTGGTGGCAAAGGTTTTGAAAAAATTGGTCGAGTCAGTGACTCGGCGATGCCTGCTGGAAACTATGCTACTGGTAGTGCTGGGGTAAGTTGTACTGGCATTGGAGAGGATATTATTGATGAGTGTTTGGCTGCAAAAATTGTGATTCGAGTAACGGATGGTTTTTCTATGAAGGCAGCTTTTGAACGTTCATTTGCTGAAGCTCACGAACATAAACGGGATTTGGGAGCGATCGGTATTGATGCTAGTGGTATTATTGGTTGGGGAAAAACTTGCGATGTAATTTTGGCAGCTTTTCACGATGGGCAGAAAATTGGTGATAGTTTGGAAGCCGATAAGGGAACACTCGTTTTTACTGCTGAATAATATCAATACAGTGCTTTCCTTTGCCCTTAGAGATTAGGGGAGGAGGAGAGTAGGGAGTAGGGGAGAGATTTAAACGCTAGTATTAACTTGAGAGATGCGACCTTTGCAAGACCCGTCAATGCCTGTGGGCGGAGTGCTGCCGACAGTTCCTGTGGAAACAGGAAGTAAACATTAAAATCTCAGTTGTTCTTACGTTTTATATCGGTTTTATGAAGCAGAAATAAACTCGCGCGAGCAAGATGCACGGTTCCCGAAAAATCGCACTATACTCCCTGGCTTTCTGGCTTGTACTACAAAACTTTCACCATTTACCTTGTACATCATTTGCCCGAAATATATATGTATAGATAATTTAGGGTTGGCGCTCAAAAGTTTGTTGGTGAAGGTAGGCAATAGGTATAGGGGCAATAGGCAATAGTGACAGACCTTAATTGTTCTAAATTTTTCCAAGTTTTGTGATCAAAAATCTAGAGTTTTTCAGGTTAACTTAATAGTTTGTTGATACTTTATTATTACCAGAAAAAGCCTTTAAACTTTGTCTGTTAATGCTTTTATATTTAATCAGCAGAGCAATAATTTAGTCATCTTTAGATGACTTCAGCTATTAGCTAAAGATTAAAATCCTTGGCTTGGTGAGTTTGGCGGGCTTGGTTACGAAAGTATTTCAATTTCAATCCAGACTCCTGTTTTTTTAGTATTAGGAATATATTCAATAGTAAGCTTGGGAATACAACTCAGGCGATCGTCCTGAAGCACCCCCGCCCCATTTAATGTTAAAGCATCAAGACAGGCTCCTGCTAAATTATCTAAATCAGAATTAGTGCGATGTTTTCCACAAAAACTAATATAAATAGCTGCTCTTTTTATTGGTAAATTTATCTCTAAATTCAGTTCAGAAATTTGACGGTAAATTTCTACTTCTGCTTGATTTCTCCAGGCACGATATTGAGGTGGTAAATAAGTACCATTAGCAGTAACTCGCGGACGTGCTTTAGGAACTACTTTCCCTGGAAGATAGAAATGAATTGTTGGAGAATTTTCAGATTCTTTAGATTTAAGGGGAGAAGTTGTATAATTCTTAGAATTATCCAAGGACAGAATATTTTTGTTAATTTGGGTCTCTAGTTTTTCTGGCAAATTATCTTTTGGCTCCAAAGTAGCAAATTGCATTTGATATTTATCCTCTGTAGCAGATAAATCAACTTTTCTATAAGTATCTAATTGTTTCCGGAAGCTAGGCCAACTTTTAGCTATTTGTAAATAAGTCTCTGCACAGTTGGTTGAGAAATGACAATTCTTTTGGAACCAAGTTTGCCATTCAGTAGGTGAAAATAAAGTTTTAATTTCTAATAATAATTGACCCAAAGAATAAGCATAAGCCATAGAATTTTTTGGGTCATTTTGGCATTTTTGATGTTTGAAATTAATATCATTTATTAAGTTTTTCCAGTTAATTAATACCATCTTAAATAGGGAGTAGGGAGTAGGGAGTAGAGGTTAGTGATTAGTTATTAGCTAAAGGAGTAGGGAGTAGGGGTTAGTTATCAGTTATTTAGTTACAGCAGATTCCAAGTATATCAAGTACAAATATTAATAATTACAGGACTTACAGAAAACCAATATATCTAGCCATTTATTCCTACAAATAGGGAGTAGGGAGTAGAGGTTAGTTCAGGACTTACGCAAGACACTATATATAATGTCTATTAATTTAGGCGATCGCTCTCTTAATAGAGAGCGATCGCCTGAATGACAAAATTCTCACCATATAAAGACATGATGATATAATTTATTTTTATAATTAGGACTTAGACAAAACAACCTATTTCTGTCATGGCGCGACTCGCAGCACAAGCGACAGCGTTATGCGGAGCGCAAAACCCACGTTAATGCTGCGCAAACAGCTATTAACTTTCAGTTGTCAGCTAGCCTCCTGGGTCGTAACTTCGCAATTCAGCAATAAAATTCTGTCTTTAAAGCTATCCATTATAAATTTTTATATCAAGAGAGATGTTTATAAAGTATAGTCTTAAAGGAAGGGTTTAAATCTCAAACCAAAAACAATAGCTGAATTGGGCAGTTCCGGCCATAGGAGGCTAACAGATAACAGATAACAGATAACTGATAACTGTTAACGGCCTTTTCTACTGCCAAAACCACCACTCCGACGTGAAGGTGATAACCCACCGCTACCAAAACTACGACGTTGTTGAGGAGGTTTTGCTGTATCTGAGCGACGCAAGTCACTAGCACCAACACCGCTTCCAGTAGAACGATTTGTATTTTGTTGTTGTTTACGAGTTCTGCTGCTGCCAGTAGAATTAGTTACACCTGTGGAACGCAAAGTTTGACGGTTTTTTACTGCTGCTGGTGGAGCTTGATAACGTTCTTGATATCGGTTAATAGCTTGGTTGTAGCTAGTTCCATATCCACCATACCCATTCATTACTCCACCTGCTTGATAAACTGGTGGTACATAATATTGAGGGGTGAACAACATACTACTAATTGCTCCACCAACTACTTGACCTGCTACTGCTCCAGCAAAAGGTGCCCAGAAGTTAGACTCCCGACGCACAACAATAGTTTCTTGTCTACCAGTTTCTGGGTTAGTTTGGGTTTCGGTTACGTTGTGTACATATTCAATTTTAAAGTCAGATTTAATGTGTAAACTAGCTTGATTACTATTAATTTTGGCATAGTTACTTTTGCCTTCCTGAATTTCCTCTTCTGTTAAACTTGCCATTTGCAAGTCTGTAGTGGTATAAATTGGAGGTTTACCTGAAGGAGTATTCAGTAACATGAGGGAATATTCACCATTAGCATCGTTATAGGTTGCTTGTTGTACAGGATATTCTCCTTCAGTTACTTGGTTACGGTTGGGATTAGATGTAGATGAGATATTGAGATTTGAGTTTTGAGATGAGGTTGTACTGGAACTGCCACAGGCAACTGTTGTCCAAGACAATATTAAGCACATAAACAAAACGGTTAATTTACGCAGCATATAATGATAGCTCCTAAAATAACTTTGAGTGATTTTTACTTACTTATTCTACCTTGATTTTGCTTTTGAATATGTAAGGTAGTGAAATATTTTATCCCTTAGACCTCTCCAAAAATCAAACTTAAAATCAATTATCCCATACGAAATTATCAATTATTCTTCCCTGTTCTCACATATCTAGTGTTCCCTGTTCCCTCTTTTCTAGAGATGTCTCTTGATTTTTCTCCCATAGTCAGCAAAAAATGCTAAATTTTTGATTTTTCACCGATTTATCGGGAACCGTACCGTACCTGAGAGACTTAAAAGCTGGTAATTTTTCCAGAGATAAGAATGCTAAAACATTTACCTGTCAATCCTTTGATATTTAATCAGCCAGCCCTAATTATCCATTATGAATTTACTACTCTCCTTTCCCTGAATTCAAAACCTTCACAGCCGCTCCATCATTCAACTTCTGTAAACCTGAAACAATCAACTTATCCCCAGACACCAAACCCGACACCACCTCAGTCATATCACCCTGAACCAAACCCAACTCAATTATTTGACGTTTTGCCTTTTGCTGTTCACCTTCTCCCTCCAATAAATACACAAATCGTGTCTCCCCTTCAAAAACTACTGCCGTCATTGGTACTACTACTGCTTGACGCTGTTCCCAAATCGCATTAACTTGCACAAACTGACCATC
This sequence comes from Okeania sp., assembly GCF_035285525.1. Taxonomy (GTDB): domain Bacteria; phylum Cyanobacteriota; class Cyanobacteriia; order Cyanobacteriales; family Microcoleaceae; genus Trichodesmium. The sequence goes on from NZ_JAYKGW010000187.1 coordinate 21,297, forward strand.
TTTTAAATTTCCAGCCCTATTATCCACATCTACTTTAACCAAAACAGTTTGAGAATCACTAACAGTAGGAGAAATAAAACTAACCTTCCCAACTCCCAAAATCTTATCTTCAGAACTCCTAATCTCCACAGGTAAACCCAGTCGTAAATCCTCTCGTCTCTCCAAAGGAATTGGTAAATTTACATCTAATACCTGATTTTCGGTCACAGTAGTTATAGTGTCACCATCATTAACAAAATCTCCTATCTTTACAACCATATCTCCAATCACACCTGCAAAAGGAGCAACAACCACCATATTGTCTAACTCAGCCTCCCAATTTTCTACCTCCGCTAAAGCTGCTCTTACTTCCGCCTCTGCCTGAGCAATTTCTTCCGAGCGAGTACCATTTTGCAACTCCTCTAAATTACTACGAGTCTCTGCTACCTCTGCCTCTGCTCTGGCAATCTCTTCCGGACGAGTACCATTTTGCAGTTCCTCTAAATTACTACGAACCTCTGCTACTTCTGCCTCTGCCTGAGCAATTTCTTCCGGGCGAGTACCATTTTCTAGTCTTCTCAATATCTGGCGTTGTTGTTCTAATGCTGCTTCTAATGTTTGAATTGTAGATTCTCGATTTCTCTGTAACTGAGTCACTCGTTTTTTTGCTTCTTCTAATCTGGCTTTAGCTGCTCTCTCTTCCTGAAAAATTTCCTGAAAAGTTAACTCAGCGATCGCTCCTTCTGCTCTTAAATTTTGGTTTCGCGTGACTTCTTCACTAGCTAATTCTAATTCTGCTTTTTGTACTTCTATTTGTGCCTCAGCTTGAGCAATTTCTTCTAAAAGACTACCCGTTCTGGCATTTTCTAGTCGTACTTTTGCCTCTTGTAATTCTGCTTTAGCTTCGGCAATCTCTTCCTCACGAGTACCAGCCCGGAGTTCAGCCAAGTTAGCTTGAGATTGTTGGAGACGTGCTCTAGCTGCGGCAATTTGTTCTGGTCTGGCTCCTGTTTTTAGTTGTGCCAAAGTAGCTTGAGATTGTTGGAGACGTGCTTTAGCTGCAGCAATTTGTTCTGGTCTGGCTCCTGTTTTTAGTTGTCCTAAACGTGCTTCTCTTTGCTGAAAGTTAGCTTTTGCTCTCCTTAAGTTAGCTTCCACATTATCACTTTTGAGTTTAGCGATCGCCTGCCCTTCAAAAACAAAAGTTCCTTCTTTTACTAAAATTTGGACTACCCTTCCATCTATTTCTGGTTTAATACTAACTGAGCGTTTGGCTTCCATAGTTCCTACAAATTCTGAAGTTTCTTGGAGGGAGGTAATTTTTATTGGTATTACTTTAACTAAGGGAGTTCGTCGTCTACTTGGAGCTGTTTTTGCTGGTTGGTTTGTTGTTTGGTTAATATTAGATTGTCTAGATTCCCACCATTGTCCTCCTAGAAATCCCAGTCCGAGAGTGGCAATAATTACTGTTACCCAAAGTACAACAGAAAAATTCTTTTTTTCAGACTGAGACGATTGAGGAATAGTATTTATTTGCTCTTCATGGAATTCTGTTTTAGTATTTTCTTGTAGATTTTCTATCGGTTTAGGTTTTTCTTCAATTACTGAGTTTGATGAATTATTATTTAGCATTTTTTGACTTTTATTTTTAATTTTTTTGACTAAAGTTATAGTAATTCTCAAAAAGAATGAGGTACAAAATTCCTAATTTTTAGGCAATAGGAAATAGGAATTATCGTTATGTGGGAATAGGAAAAAAACTGTACCTCAGTTACTTGAGAAACGTTATTATTTCGAGTTACTACTCATTTTTTATACTTTCTTAGATCGAGAATTTATCAATTATAATTCTCCTCTGAATTAAATGATTTTGTAAGCATTCAGCTATTATAGCAATCAGCAATGAGATGTGAGAAAAAAACTGTAGGGGTTTGGTCTCCAATTTCTCGGGAACCGTACCCAAGTGTTAAGGGATTTAGAAACCAAACCCCGCATTTATAAAATCTTACAACCTATTTCAGATTGCTATAGCTGATAGCTGATAGCTGTTTCGCTTGCTTCGCTGCCCATTCATGTCGCGCAGCATTCGGCAGGAAATGCTTACGTTATTTTTTATTCTATTTTTAATTAGGGCTGAATGATTAATTATAAAAACATTTATATCATCAGGACTTACGCAAAGGTACTTACTATATCTATATGTAGATTTAAAAAACTATTTCGTAATAGTTTTAAGTACTATATCTAGGGTTGCTGCGTAAGTCCCGATCATGTTCGTTTGAATACTTAAACTTTGCAGGAAGTAAGGCACAAGACAGAAAGCAGAAGGAAAGAAAAGGTAACTATGGGAGAAATTTTTTTTTATAACTGATTATCTGAAAATGATATTACAGGTAAAAGATTGATACTTCTTAGATTCGCAAAAAGTGCTAGATAAAGAGTTTAAAACCTGCAAAAAATTAGCATTTTAGACTAACTAAGGACAGAAAAATTGAGAGGCAATTATTACTCCTACTTTTTCTAAATTACCTGTTTGTCCTGACTCCTAACCCCTACCTCTACCACTCATACTTTCCATACGCAAACCCTAATTACTTTTGACTTCCGTAAAATTGAATAACCCATAAAAAGAAGTATTCGAGCGGATGAAATATATCGTAACAAATAATCAGTTAGTTTTCAATATTTCTTAATATTTGTCCAAATTTATTTAATCCTTTGTCATGTTATGGTAGTAACTATGTTAAAATTTTGATAATTAACAAAAACTATAACGTTATAGTTATGACGGAATTATTAGTAAGTACAACGGAAGCACCTTTGAAAAACCTAGCCAATCCTAGACATTTTTAGGAATTGTCTCTTCATTGGTTGCAGATTAAGTCAAAACTGACTACGTTGGCAGGTCACGACCACTATAAGTGAACTCCAGCTTATATCCAGGTCGCTCTAAATTAAGGAAAGCGTTTAGTAGCGCCAATCGGAAGTAGGTTTTGTACCGATAGTGTTTAGAGTATGGACAAGCCTGGCCAACATAATCGAGGAACACTTTACTGAAAAGGACTAGACGCCAAAATGTCTAACACTAATTACGTTTTCGTCATAGATACAAACAAAAAACCATTGCCACCCTGTAAGCCAAGTGTAGCTCGTAGATTGTTAAATTCTGCTAGAGCTGCTGTATGGCGACGCTTTCCGTTTACTTTAATTCTCAAAAAAGCTGTAAAAAGAGTTACCAAAATAACTTTAGTTCTGAAAATTGACCCAGGCTCAAAATTCACAGGTATGGCTTTATTAGAAGGAAATAAGGTGATATGGATGTTAGAAATTCAACATCGAGGTTCATTAATTTCCGAAAAACTGCAAAAGCGTTCTCAAAGAAGGAGAGCGAGAAGGACAAAAAATCTGAGATATCGTAAACCAGGATTACCTAATAAAAAGAAACATACTGGTTGGTTAGCACCTTCTCTCATGCACAGAGTTGAAACTACTATGACTTGGGTGAAACGATTAATGAAGTTTTGTCCTGTTCAATCAATCTCAATGGAGCTGGTTCGCTTTGATACTCAATTGATTCAAAATCCAGAAATTTCTGGCACTGAGTATCAGCAAGGGGAATTAGCAGGGTATGAGCTGAGAGAATATTTATTAGAAAAATGGGGTCGTCAATGTGCTTATTGTGGTCAAACTGATACGCCACTAGAGATAGAACATATTCGCCCTAAGTCAAAAGGAGGTTCAGACCGAGCATCTAACTTAACAGTGGCCTGTACTAAATGCAATCAACTAAAGAGTAACCAAGATGTTAAGGACTTCTTATCTGGAAAACCAGAATTATTAAAGCGAATACAAACCCAAGCCAAATTGCCTTTAAAAGATGCAGCAGCGGTTAATTCTACTCGGTGGAAATTGTTCAATGCGTTAAAAACTACAGGTCTGGAAGTAACTACAGGTAGCGGGGGACAAACAAAATTTAACCGAAGAAAACATAAACTGCCAAAAGCGCACTGTATAGATGCTGCTTGTGTAGGTGAAGTTCGGGAGTTAAACTTTCATACTACCCAAGCTTTAGTTGCTATTTGCAAGGGGCAAGGAGGTAGACAGAAAGCAGCGGTAAATAAATATGGATACCCCATAAGGTACAACCCACTAAAACCGATAAAAGGTTGGAATAGTGGAGACTTAGCTTTGAATATGGAAACTGGAGTTGTAGGTAGAGTTAATCCTCGCTCAAAATCAAATAGTTTTAATTTCACAGTGCCTGGGCACAAAGCCAAAAGTGTTCATGTAAGGAAATTAAAAATTGTACACAAGAAAGACGGTTATGCCTATACATTTAGTCCACAGTTGTCCATAGATGTCAAGGAAAATGCCGTCTAAAACTTAACAGGTAGTCGTGGCCCTGAAGGAACTTGGAACAAAAATAAGCGTAAAGCGAATACTTTTGTTCACGTTCTACGCAAGACTATTGATTATAACAGAAACAACGGAACTTCTCATCCTGCAATTGCCGTGAAAGTCGGAAATAAAAAGGATTATTGTCACGCTTTGAAAATTCACGGACCCTGCGTAATAGTCTATCAACCCCATCAACCCAATACAAGTCAAGCTGGGGGAGCGCGCTTGTGGATGGAAGTTGAACCGCAACATAGAGTAGAGCGAGTATATTTTTCCGATGGAGATTATGGTCTGCCTCCAGAAGTGGTTCAGCAAAGACAGACATTTAAAAAGAAGAAATCAAAAGTCAAAAAGGGAAAACTGAAACCGAAGGGTAAGAAGGGTAATAAAAGAAGAAATTAAATAATTTATACAAATAATTAGTCTGAGAAAGAAGATTTTTGAGCAGTGTCTATTTTCTGTTCTATTTTTTGCTGTCTAATTTTGACGGCTTATAATAAAGAGGTAGCGATCGCCAAAATAATTATCAATTTTATACTTCATTTTATGTTTTACCTTACGAAGTTAATAATTCTAGTTAAGAAATAATTTTAAAGAAGCAAAAATCCCAGAGCATAACTATATTGTTTAGTCTGGAAATGTCAAAGGAGCCGACTTTTTGCATCTAAAATATTGAGATATTAATATTCAAAGCCAAAAGTTTTACCTACTGCTAAAATTTGATAATTGATGTTTTAATTTCAACTTGCTCTGTTGATTCTGAATTGTCTAGTAAAAAATCACCAAGCATGATCGCTACCTCATAGTAGTTCTAAGGATCAGATAGAATAGACCACTAAATAGGGTTTGCTGAAAAAGTATTTTTAAGGGGATGGGGAGATAGGGTGATGGGGTGATGGGGAGTAATTTTGTGACCCAACTCTTCCCCAAAATATGCTCCTTTTTGATTTTTCAGGAACTGTACCAAAGCTACCCAAAAAGTTGCACTTTTTCCTTACCTAAAAAGGTACTTATATATGTCAAATTTTTTAGATTTATTCAGCAAGCCCTAAATATCTAAATTCATCCCTAATTTTAGTACATCAAAACTTATTTTGACAGTTATTTTATAGATTCACTATAATCCCTTCAAGAATTAGCTTTTCTAGTAAAAATTGATACTCAGGCTGGATGATAAATATATCTAGGGTTTGCGTATGGAAAGTCTGATGGTTAAAGGAGGGAGTAGGGAGTATGTAGTTGCATGCAACGTCCTTACAGAGTTAAGATTTAAGGGAGTTGTAGAAGAAGTGGTTATTTATAATCTCCCCTTAGTTTTTCTGTCATAATTACCCTAAAGTCCTCACTTTTTCCCTCCATCAACCCAAAAGCTGGTACTTTTTTAGCATCTAAAATTATTCAAACGTTTATCTATAAACGCTTTCATATTTAATCAGCAACCCCTATATATATTAGACATATCCAATAATAAAAAATTAATCAATTAGGGGTAATCATTAATTATTTCCCTCTACTCCCTACTCCCTCTTTTCCTACAACTTCAAACTTAACTGTTCATCCGGCGGACTAAAGCCCAAATGCTTCCAACCTGCGGAAGTCACAACCCTACCACGAGGAGTACGTTGCATAAACCCAATCTGCATCAAATATGGCTCATAAACTTCCTCAATAGTTTGAGCATCTTCCCCCGTCGCTGCTGCCATAGTCTCCAAACCAGCAGGCCCGCCATTATAATTCTCTATCATAGTCCTCAATAAATTACGGTCAGTCCAATCTAAACCTAGAGGATCGACATTAAACAACTCTAAAGCTTCCCCTGCAACCTCAGCATTTATCGGACTTAACTTTTTGACCTCGGAATAATCTCTCACCCTGCGCAGTAAACGATTAGCGATTCGAGGCGTACCCCGGGAACGACGGGCAACCTCTTCAGCACCATCCTCTGTAATATCCATATTTAAAAGTTTTGCTGCTCGCATAATAATTAAACTCAGTTCATCAACCTCATAAAACCGTAACCTCTGAATAATTCCGAAGCGATCGCGCAGAGGAGAAGTTAAGGAACCAACTCTAGTAGTTGCTCCTACCAAGGTAAAAGGTTTGAGAGGAATACTTTTAGTTTTAGATGCTTTACCTTGACCGATTGTAATATCTAATCGAAAATCTTCCATGGCTGGATATAGAATTTCTTCGGTCATTTTGGAAAGGCGATGAATTTCATCTATAAATAAAATATCTCCTTTTTGTAAACCTACTAGCAAGCCAACTATATCTCTAGGTTTTTCAATGGCAGGTGCAGTAGTAATTTTACAATTAACTTCCATTTCGGTTGCCAATATTAGAGACATTGTAGTTTTGCCTAACCCCGGAGGACCATACAATAGTAAATGGTCTAAAGATTCTTTTCTAGATTTAGCCGCCGAAATCGCAATATTCAATACTTCTTTAAGGTCTTTCTGTCCAATATATTCAGCTAACCTTTGAGGTCGGATTTTTTCTTCATTTTGATTACCGCTTTTTTCTTCAGTAGTTGCCTCTGCTGCTAATAAAGCTTCTACTTCGGCTGTTTCAGTTTGAGATTTTGATTTTTTGGTTTTATATGAAGTTCTTTTTTCGGAGGCTAAGAAAATGTTTTCATCTGGCCTTTCTGGTTGAGGAGATTGTTTTTTAGAAGAAAATATGGCCATAACTGGAAAATTACAGATAACATCCTTATTATCATATTAGATAGTCTATTTAATAATTGTCCCAGATTTATGAAATCCTTATTATCAGTACCAGAAAATATAACGTTTGAAGAGGCGATCGCCTTAACTCAAGAAATTATGTCTGAGATGGAAACAGGCCAGTTATCAGAGTCTCAAGAATTAACATTAATTGGAGATTTAGTCAAGAGTAAAAATGGTGCGAGAGGATTTTTTGTTAGTTATCTTACAGACTCTAGACCTGTAGCGGATAATCCATCACCATCGATATTTAAAGCTTTAGAATCAGCTCCAGAAATAGTTGTAGAACTGTTAGTCAAAAATCTGGCCATGTCTTCGGCAATGGTAGTCCACCATCAGCGAAACCAAGATGAGGAGACAGCTAATGGCTCAAAAAGAGTGCGAGTGAGAACTACGAAACTAATAAAAAGTGTAAATATACCGAGTTTACGCGGTAATATTCAGGAATTATATCAAAGTACAACTACTGGCCAGGGAAATTACAAAGATTTTCTTAAACGTTGGGGTTATGATACTGAGCAGTTAAAGGCTATTGAACAAGCGATAGAACCTTTACTGAATGGATAATTGATAATGGATAATTAATAATTAATAATGAAAACTATCTTTAATTAGGGTTTACTAATTAAAGATAAAAGCATTTACAGATAAAGGCTAAAGTCTTTTTATATTGAAAAAACTGAACTTGTTTCAATTTTAAAAAAACTCAATATCTTAGCATTTTCGGGAATAAATAATTGGCAACAAATTACTTACCGAAAAATTAGGCTATAAATTCTCTCTATTAATGGAGAAAAAAATTTCTTTTAGCTAATCCTATTATTTATAAAAGTAGGTGATTATTAGTTATTGATTATTAATTAGGGCTGGCTGAATAAATATGAAAAGATTGATAGATAAAAATAAAAGTTTAAACCTTTTCATGTCTGGAAAAAGTACCTGGTTTTTAGCTATTCATGGTGAAAAAGAAGCGTATTTTAGTCATAGAGTATGGGGAAAATTAATGGAGAATTCTTCTGACTACCTCCTCTATAATTATCCTGAATTATGGATTCTTGATTCTGACTTCTATCCTGAAAAAAAAAGACTTTTACGGCTCCCGATAAATCAGCAAACCACAATTAGGGTTTACTGATTAAATACCAAAGCTTTTACACATAAAAATTAAAGGCTTTTTCTGGTCACAATAAAGTGCAAAAAAATTACTAAATTAATCTTTAAAATTCTGAATCTTTCCTCATAAAAATTGGAAAAATCTAGAAAAATTAATACCTGTAACTATTGCCTATTCTCTACCTTCACCAAAAGACTTTATTCATCCAACCCTAATTATTGAAATGCTCCTTAGAAATACTTTTTCAGCACACCCTAATTATCAAATTATTAATTACCTATACTTAAAACAGAGAGGATTGAATTAAGTACGGAAATATCCTAGCACTTTATTTTTCCTGAAAAGGATAGGCTTGAAATCTCTATAGATTAATTATCAATTATCCATTCTTAATTAGGGCTGGTGTATCGAAAGTCTGGTGGTTAAGGTAGGGAGTAGGGAATAGGGAGTAGGGAATAAACCCACCCCTAGTCCCTCCCAAGAGGGGAATTTAGGAGGAATGAGAGTTATAGAGAAATTAGTTGTCAGAATTGTCTCTTAATTTTTGTTTCCTAGTGAGGAATTTACTGCTAACTTTTTTAATTTTTTTGACCTAAAATATGGTATTGTTCCCGACTTAAAGTTCCTAAAAGCTTTATCTTTGAATGGTTTTATATTTCCATACGCAAACCCTAATTATCAATTATCCATTATTAATTATTAATTATTAATTATCCATTATTCAGATGAAAGGAATTGTCCGCAAAACTAGCAGGGTTAGCAATTGGTTGACCAAGGTAAATATTCATTGGTTAGTTAACTTAAACCTATTATTCACATTAGTAAGAAGAGATTTAGAAGCTAGATATAAAGGCTCAGTTTTAGGCAACTTATGGCCACTACTTAATCAACTATCTCAACTTTTAATTTATACTTATGTCTTCTCGATTATTCTGAAAGTTAAGCTTGACCTCAAAGGATTACCAGCAGATAGTAAACTAACATTTGGATTATGGTTATTTGCTGGATTAATACCTTGGTTAGCTTTTACGAGTGGATTGACTCAAGCTTCTGGTTCTGTAATTACACAGCCTAATTTAGTTAAAAAATTAGTTTTTCCCCTTAGTTTATTACCCTTAGTTCCGATTCTTTCAACATTTATAGAAAGTACATTTGGATTAATAGCTTTAATAGTAATGTTTTATATATCATCTGGGGCAATAAATCAAACATTATTCCTGTTACCTTTAGTGGTTATACCTCAACTTTTATTAACAACAGGTTTAGGATATTTTACTGCTGGATTAACGGTATTTTTGCGAGATATTCCACAGACTTTAGGAGTAATTATTAATCTTTGGTTTTATGTTACGCCAATAGTATATCCGGCATCAGTAATTCCAGAAAATTGGCGAATTTGGGTGTTTTGGTTTAATCCTTTAACAGCGATCGCTGAAGTATATCGTGACTTGGTTTTAGTAGGAGAAATTAAGCATTGGGGAGAGTTAGGAATTTCGGCTTTGATATCTCTACTAATTTTTTATTTTGGCTGGTGGGTTTATCAAAAATTACGTCCTGCTTTTGCTGATGTTTTATAAGAAGTAAGAAGGAAGAAGGAAGAAGGAAGGAGGAAGGAGGAAGAAGGAAGGAGGAAGAAGGAAGAAGTCAATAATTAATAATTACCAAAAAATGAGGTATAAAGCCTCCTCTTTGAAGGAGATGAAAAAATATTTAACACGGTTCCCGATAAATCAGTATTTCCAGCCTTCGACTTTAGTCGGAGCTTCGCTGATAACTGATAACTGAAATGACCTCTTCTTATAAAGAAAATGATTAGCTAAAAGGATTTTTTTCTTATTTATCCATGAATGGAGAGACTTTATACTTTAATTTTTTCGTAAGAAGAAAGAAGGAAGAAATATTCAAAAAAAATTTAAAATTATGTACATCTCCAATGTAATTACTCCCCCTACCTAACTCCTAAATTCTAATTGGTATCGAAATCTTAGAACTTAAAAATCATTGATAAATTATAATAAAAAACTCTAATATGCTGAAAAATATAAGTAATTAATATGCAGGATTTTCCAAGTATTAAATGAATATTTAGCTTGACTAAAAGATACTAATTTTGGATTCAGTAATTAAGGCTTGCTGATTAAATATCAAAGCATTTATAGATAAAGGTTTGAACAATAAAAGTAAGGCTCAATTATGAATTAACAGTTATTCTAGAACTCCTCTAAATCCTAACTCTTAACTACTCCTTACTCCCTACTCCCTACCATAGCAAAAAGATTTTCCATAAGCAAACCCTAATTAATAATTACTCTTAAAAAAATTGAGTATTAGTTCGGAGTGACTTATTTTCTTTTTTTCTCCCTAAAAAGAGAAGCTTTAAACCTTAAAACTTTGGTATATTTGTATTTTTCCTAGATTTTTAAATTGCTTTTTCCTGCTCCATTCTGAAATAGCTGATGACCTAATACTTATGAAAAAAGATTAATTTTTGACAAATTGAATATATAATATATACTACTAAATTTCCCTTTTATTTCCTGGGTTATGTTCCGCAAACATAATTTCACTTCTTGGAGATTAATTCCTCCTTCGATGTGATAATTAAGTTAATAACTAATAGCTGATGGCTGATAGCTTATATATAAAATCCATGATGCCTGAAACTGTAATTTCACTACAAAATGTTTCTAAATGTTTTAAGCGATATCCACATCCTGTAGATCGTTTAAAAGAAATTTTACTGCCTGGAAAAAGTCGTGCTGATGAATTTTGGGCAGTGCAAAATATAAACATAGAAATAGAAAGAGGACATACTTTAGGAATTGTAGGGCGGAATGGTTCAGGAAAAAGTACCCTTTTACAAATAATTGTTGGTACTTTAACACCAACAATAGGAAAAGTAAAAGTTCAAGGCAGAATTTCTGCTCTATTAGAACTTGGTAGTGGATTTAATCCGGAATTTACAGGCAGGCAAAATGTTTTTTTTAATGCTCAGTTACTAGGATTAAAAATACCAGAAATTGAAGCAAAATTTGACCAAATTGCTAGTTTTGCTGATATTGGTGATTTTATTGACCAACCTGTAAAAACATATTCTAGTGGAATGTTTGTTAGATTAGGATTTGCTGTAGCTACCAGTGTAGAACCAGATATTTTAGTTGTTGATGAAGCACTTTCTGTAGGAGACGAAGCATTTCAAAGAAAATGTTTTGCTCGTATTCAAGACATTCAAGAAAGAGGAGGAACAATATTATTTGTCTCTCATGCTGCTTCCACAGTTGTGCAACTTTGTGATTCAGCAATTTTGATGGATAATGGGGAAATGTTACTTTATCATACTCCTAAATATGTGGTTTCTAAATATCAGAAACTAATCTATGCTTTTCCTGATAAAGTTCCCTCCATTAGAGAAGAAATTCGCCAAATTCCTGATTTAACTATTCACGATTTTTTTGATGATGAGGAGACAAATGAATCTACATCTAAATCTCAAGAAAATAGTGAAAATCAAAGTAAAGATAGGATTGCAGAAGCAACAGAATATGAAGAAATTTATGACCCAGAAATGATACCTTCAAATACTATACGTTATCCTGATAAAGGAGCAGAAATTATTGACCCCCATATTATTACTTTGGATGGTAAAAGAGTAAATCATTTAATTAATCGTCGGGAATATTACTACACATATAGAGTAAAATTTATTAATTCTACATCTAAAGTTAGGTTTGGAATGTTGATCAAAACTCTTAGTGGTTTTGAGTTAGGAGGAGCGTCTTTACATAGTTCTACTAAATCTGTAGAATATGTTGCAGCTCAACAAATAGCTATAGTTAAATTTAAGTTTAAATGTTTACTAAATCCTGGTGTATATTTTTTAAATGCTGGAGTTGTGGGAATGGCAGACGATCATCTAACATATTTATCTCGTTGTATTGACATAGCTATGTTTAGAGTGCAACATTGTAGTGATTCATCCGGTACGGGTGTGGTTGACTTTTTGATAGAACCTAGATTAATAATTAATAATGGATAATGAAAAGTGTATCTAATTATCAATTATTAATTACCTTTAGTTAAAGCCGATAGAATTGAATTAATTATGGAAATATTATTTCTTTTTTTTATGAAAAGGAAAGGTTTTAAACCTCTGGAGATTAATTATAGAAATCAACTCTTATGTTGTCATAATTCAAAAACTAGAAATAAATTTTTAAACTCTTACCAATTGACCAAAAAAACTTGGGTAGTTACGCCTCTTCAAATAAGAGGATAAAAAAAGAAGGCTCGGTATTTAAAGCCTCCTTATTCCACAATATACTAATAACTAATAACTGATAACTGAAATAACCATTACCTACAGAAATATTCTTAAAAAGCTGTAAGATTATAGACACAAATAAAATAGAATTTCTAGATCAATTATCTATTAGTAAGTAGTGTAATTTTTTTCATTGTATATAATACTTTAAAATTCACCTACTTATTAAAGTCTACTATCGAAAAACTTGAGGTATTTGTTTGTTTACTAAATACCTTCTTTCTTTTTCCTTCTTCCGTAACCATTCAGCTATTCCTACGGAATGCGCTCGCATTCAGCAATAAGACCCTATGTTAAAGATAGGTTTTAAGTGAATATAGACTTTAGAGCTGACTTTATAGTAAAATTTTTTTAGCTTAATTAAGAGAGCTTTTATCACTTACTAAAAGCAATAGCTGATAGCTGATGGCTGATGGCTGAATGCTTACCTTCTTCTTTCTTCCTTAAAATCTAAAAATATGAACACTGAAAAAATAGATTTCAATCATAAGTTAATTATAGATAATTTTCTTCAAGACCAAACTACCAAACCGGAAATAATTAACATAAAAATTCATCCACAAGATGAAATGTATCTCTATGCTTTGAAAAATACAGATGGGAAAAAAGAAGAAGCTCTACTACGATATTTTTCTAATGGCAAAAGAATTTTTGATGCAGTTAAACAAATTGTAGAATGGTATTTTAATGGTTTTGAAAATATCTCTTCTTTTTTAGATTTTGCTAGTGGTTATGGGCGTTTTAGTAGATTTTTGGTTCAGGAAATACCGACTAATAAAATATGGGTTTCAGATATTTATTCTGAAGCAGTAGAATTTCAAAAACAAGAGTTTGGTTTTGATGGGATAGCTTCAACTACTGCTCCTGAAGATTATCAAATAAATCAGAAGTTTGACTGCATTTTTGCTTGTTCTTTCTTTAGTCATATTCCTCAAAAAACTTTTGCTAGTTGGTTAGAAAAGTTATATAGTTGTTTAACTGAAAATGGCATATTAATATTCAGTACCCATGATTTATCTTTGATGACTATAGAGACAGATATAGAGGCAGAAGAAATTTATTTTACTCCAGAAAGTGAAAGTCTTTTTCTGAATACTGAAGATTATGGAGTTACTTATGTGGGAGGAAAATGGGTAGGTAAAATAATTGAAAAAGTGACTCAGGGAAAAGCAAAATGGCATCGAATTAAAAAAGGTCTTTGTGGATTCCATGATTTATATATTATTGGGAAGGAGGAATTCTTTATAAATTCAAAAGTTAAAAGTCAGGATTCAAAAGTTGGAAAGGAAGAAGTATTAATAAATTCAGAAGTTAAAAGTCAGGATTCAAAAGTTGGAAAGGAAGAAGTATTAATAAATTCAGAAGCAAAAATAGAAGCAGAAGTAGAAAGTAATCAGTTAGAAGTATTTATAAATTCGGAAGAATTAGCAGAAAATAATCAGTCAGAATTATCTCTAAATTTAGAAATTAGGAAGGAAAAAGTTTGGGAACAAATAGATGAATTATTAAACTTTCATTGTCATCCTGATGGAGGTTGCCAAAAATTTGAAATTACAGCTACAGGGGAACTTTATTTAGAGGGATGGGCAGCAGATATTAATCAAGAAGAAAAGGTAGAAAAAATTTCAGTTTTAATCAATGGAAAAGAAGTAGTAAGCTGTTTACCTAAACCTGAAATTAAGAATAAAAAATATCAATGGTCATCTACTATTAAGAGTGAATATCTATCACCAAATAACATTATCCTAGTAAAAATTATTAATAACTTCCATTTTGAACGAGTAGTTAATATTTCTCCTATTAATACCATTGCATTACTTCCACCAAGTCATCTGTTATTAAGAATAAGTGGTAACCCTAGTGTTAAAGCTTTTATTAGTTCATTTGATGATCTTAGACATACAATAAAAAATTACCTTCAAACCGCAGGATTTGATTTTAATCAATTTGAAAATATACTAGATTTCGGCTGTGGAGTCGGACGTTATTTAATGGCGTTTCAACCTGAACTTTTGCCTAATCAAAAATTATTTGGTTGTGACGTTTTTCCCGAATGTGCTGAATGGTGTCAAGAAAATATTAAGTTTGCTACGGTTAAACGTAACGATATTCAACCACCTTTACCTTTTGAAAATAATCAGTTTGATTTAATTAATTCTATTTCAGTATTTACTCATCTAAGTATAGATTTACAACATCTTTGGGCTTGGGAAGTTTATCGAGTTTTGCGACCTGGGGGAATATTATTTATGACTCTTCACGGACCTCAATTTTTCCCAGTAGTTTATGATATTTTTCTGACTGGAAATGCTCATAAAGCGGAAATGTATAGTATTGGTGAAGAGGGATTATTTTTATATCTTGACCATGAGGGAGAAAGAGATGGTCAAGGTCAAAATACTATTGCAGCAGTTCATACACCTGCTGCTTATCAAGAAATATTTTCTATGTTTAAACACATTAAAAGATTTCCTCAAAGTAATTTGGCAAATGGGCAAGATTTATATATTTTACAAAAGCCAATTTCTGGTACTTTGGTTGCTCAACCTCTGAATGTGAAGTCAAAGTTCAAAAGTCAAAATTCAAAAGTTAGAAGTAAGAAGTTAGAAGTTCAGAATTTTGAGAATAAAGAAGATTTGGCAAAGACTCAGGAAGAAATAATCGGAAATATTGACTCAGATGTGATAACTCAAAAGTTGGAAGTTGACAATTTTGAGAAGGAGGAGAAAGTTGGAAATGTCGAAGAAGAAATAATGGGAAATATTGACTCCGAAGTGACAACTCAGAAGTTGGAAGTTGACAATTTTGACAATAAGGAGAAAGTTGCAAATGTCGAGGAGGAAATAATCGGACAAAATATAGAAGAGGAAAAAATTCTCATATCTGATAATAGAGAAACTCAAAATTTGTCGGAAGTGCCAAAAGTACCTTTGTCTAGTGATGGAAAAATTGAAAATTTATCAGAGCAAACATTGTCTGAAAGTTATCACTCTCAAACTGAGATGAAGTTTCAATTACAAGGTCAAAAAATATTCCGAGTTTATCCACAAATTGAACCTATGGGAAATTATTCTCTTGCTTCTAAAATTGAAATTATTGACAGCAAAAACGAAGAAATTTTAGTGCAAAAAACTATTCCTTTAAATAATAAAAAAATATTTGGTAAAACTAACTATGGAGTGATACAAATAGAAATTCCTGAATACTCAGGAGAAGTAATTGTCAGATTAAAAACTTTCATTACTGACTGGATTAATTTACCACTAGAACAAGAAGTATTAGTATATTGGAATTTTGCCAATTTTGCTTAGAAAAAGCTTTTAGCTATCAGCATTCAGCGGTCATCAAGATTATTTTTTTTAAGGTTAGTAAAGGATATTTCAATCTAAGTTAAGGGCGAATATCCATGATATATAGTTAACATTAAGGAGAAAAATTACATGAAATCAACAGTTTTAATTATTACAGGAATGCACCGTTCGGGAACTTCTTTAACTGCTTCTTTATTTCAGAGTGTAGGAGTAAATATTGGGGAGAAATTAATTGGTCCTGAATATGGAAATATTAGAGGGCATTTTGAAGATATTGAGTTTGTTGAACTACATAAACAAATCTTGCGATCGCAACATATTGATGAGTTGGGTAGCAATGTGGAAATTTCTGAAATTCCGGTTAAAGATGAATATTTGGAAGCAGCAAAAAGACTGATAGAAAATTGTCAAGTAAAAAATGAGAAAGTAAATAAATTTTGGGGATGGAAAGACCCGAGAACTACATTATTTTTAAGTTTTTGGTTGCGGTTATTGCCTGATGCTAAGTTTATTTTTGTTTATCGTTCCCCTTGGGAAGTTGTAGATTCTCTTTATCGTCGAGGTACTGATAAAAAGTTATTGGAACAACCAGAGTTAGCTGTGAAAATGTGGTGGGATTATAATCGGAGAATATTGGATTTTTATCAACAATTTTCGGCACAATGTTTAATTGGAAAAGTTGATACTATTGGCAAAAATTCTGAGGGTTTTATTGAAGCAGTTAATGAAAAATTTGAAATTGATTTGTCAGCGCCTCCCCCTGGGAATTTTACTGAATCTTTATTGGTGAAAGATATTAGTAAAACTACTAAACCTGGTTTGATAGAAAGATATTTTCCAGAAGCTTTAGAGGTTTATAAGGAATTAGAAAAAATTGGTGTGGAAGAAGGAGTCAGCAGCTTTTATGAAGTTAGACTTCAGAAATTAGAAGTCGGTAGTGAAGTGTCTAAAGTTAAAGATGAAAATTTAGGTACTAAAAATTGGGAAGTCGGTAGTGGAGAGTCTAAAGTTAAAGCTGAAAAAGTGGGAAGTCAGAAATTAGAAGTTGGTAGTGAAGTGTCAGAAGTTAAAGATGAAAAGTTCGGTACTCAAAATTGGGAAGTCGGTAGTGAAGTGTCAGAAGTTAAAGCTGAAAAATTAGGTACTAAAAATTGGGAAGTCGGTAGTGAAGAGTCTAAAGTTAAAGATGAAAAGTTCGGTACTAAAAATTGGGAAGTCGGTAGTGGAGAGTCTAAAGTTAAAGCTGAAAAAGTGGGAAGTCAGAAATTAGAAGTTGGTAGTGAAGTGTCTAAAGTTAAAGATGAAAAAGTGGGAAGTCAAAATTTAGAAGTCGGTAGTGAAGAGTCTAAAGTTAAAGCTGAAAAATTAGGTACTAAAAATTTAGAAGTAGGTAGTGAAGAGTCAGAAATTGAAACTAAATCAGAATTATGGGAATTTCGAGATTGGTTAAATATTCGGAGGTTAGAAAAACAAAATAATCTTTTAGAAAAACAAATTAATAGTTTAGAAACAGATGTAGAAAGATGGAGAGAAATATTTCGAGAAGCACAACAGAAAGTAGGAAATTTAGAAACAGAATTAGGAGAAACTCAACAACAACTTGATAATAGAACAATCAAACTTCAAGAGTCTGGTAAAAAATTAGAACTACTTGAAACAGAATTAGGTAAAACTCAAGTTCAACTTGAAGCTAGAGAAACAAATTTACAAGCATCTCAAACTAAAGTAGTTACATTAGAAAAAAAATTAGGGCAGACTCAATCTCAACTAGAAAATAATCAAATTAAATTACAACAGTCTCAAACAAAAATCTTTATATTAGAAACAGACTTTGGGAAAACTCAGGCAGAACTTGATAACTCAAAAACTAAATTTAAAGAAGCATTAACTAAAATATCTAATTTAGAAACAAATTTAGGAGAAACTCAACTTCAACTAGATGGTACTCAAATTAAATTAACTGAGTCTCAGGAAAAAATTGGAATATTAGAAACTGATTTAGGAGAAACTCAAAATCAACTTCAGAATCAAGTTCAGACAAATAAAATTCAATTAGGAGAATCTCAGGAAAAAATTGGAATATTAGAAACAAAATTAGGAGAAACTCAAATTACTCTCGAAGAAACCAAAGCAGAAATTTTAGCTATGAAATCTTCTAAGTTTTGGAAACTTCGAGAAAAGTGGTTTAGTTGGAAAGGGAAAATAAAAAAGGTTCTGAGAAGTTTACAACCGCGCTTCGTTTTTTCCATCGACTCTCCTATTAATTGGAAATTTTATAATTCTCAAATAGAAATAGTTGGTTGGTGTTTCCACAATACTCTCGACATCCAAAATATTCGCGCCAAAATAGGAACAGAAATTTTTCTTGGTAATTATGGCATTCCACGAAAGGATGTTGCTCAACTTTATGAAGAAGTAAAAATTCAAAATTCAAAAGTAAAAATTCAAAAGTTAGAGATTGGAAGTAATGAGTTAGAAAATGAAGAAGTCGGAAGTAAAAAGTCAAATAATACCTCGACTCTAGAAAATTGTGGTTTGGAAATTTCTGCACAACTTTCTTCAGGAAATTATCAGTTAATTCTGGAAGCGGAGGATAAAAAGGGTAAGTGGCAAAAATTTGCGAGTTATCCTATATCGGTATCTACTGTTGAGGCAAATTTTGATGCTCCGACAAATTGGGAACAACGGGAGGGAATAATTTTCTTTGCTGGTTGGTGTTGTCATCCAGAACAGAAAATTACTAAGTTAGTTTTAAAATGTGGGGGTATTTCTGTAGATTGTGCTTATGGTTTGCGTCGGAAAGATGTGGGGGAAGTTTTTCCAGATTGGGTGGGAAGTGAGTATAGTGGGTTTGAAGTAACTGTGGAAGTTCCATCGGGAAAATGGGAAGTTAGTTTAGAAGCATATTTGGAAAATGGGGAAGTGGTAGGTTTTTCTTGTCAAGAAATTTTCAAACTAAAACGTTATAGTTTCTGGGATAAAACTCAGGATAAATTTCAAGATTTATATAAATTTAGTCAAGCTCTTCAGAAACGAGTTGCCGAAAGAAAACAAAGATTAGGTCGCATTTTACCTTTACCTTCAGAAATACCTAATATTGTCAGACAAATATTAACTATATATAGAGAGCAACAAAAATTGGAGGGAGAATTATTACCTCCCCCTGAGTTTGTTTTGCCAGAAACTATAGATGTTTATGATGCTTGGTTAGCAGTAAATAAATGGGGCGATCGCTCTCGTCAATATTTAATGTCTCGTTTGGAAAGTTGTCGGACTGCTTTACCGAAAATTTCTGTGGTGATGCCTGTTTATAATCCACCCCTAGAATTTTTGCGCAAGGGAATAGCCAGTGTACAAAACCAAGTATATCAAAATTGGGAATTTTGTATAGCGGATGATTGTAGTAGTAATTCGGATGTTCGAGAAATTTTGACGGAAATAGCTCAGACTGACTCTCGGATTAAATTAATATTCCGTTCCGAAAATGGAAATATTAGTGCTGCGACTAATTCTGCTGCGGAACTTGCTACGGGAGATTTTATTCTTTTTATGGATAATGATGATGAACTTACTCCGGATGCTTTAGGAGAAGTTGCTCTATATATAAGTGAAAATCCAGAGACGGATTTTCTTTATTCGGACGACGATAAAATTACTACGGAAGGGAAAAGATTCGCTCCTCAATTTAAACCAGAATATTCTCCAGAGTTGTTACTTTCTTATATGTATATGGGGCATTTATGTGTAGTGAGAAAGGAAATTTTTGACAAAGTTGGAGGTTTAAGAATTGGTTTTGAAGGTTCTCAAGATTATGATTTTGCTTTAAGAGCAACGGAATTTTCTCGTCATGTCGGACATCTACCTTTAGTATTATATCATTGGCGAACTTCTCCTGGTTCGACTGCTATTTCGGGGGGGGAAAAACCAAAGAGTTTTCTAGCAGGTGAAAAAGCAGTTCAAGAAAGTTTAATTCGTCGAGGTATAGCAGGAAAGGTTGCTCAACCAGATTGGGCAATACGAGAAAATTTAGGAATTTTTAAACCTACTTTTCCTGATCAAGGTGATTCGGTGACTATTATTATTCCGACGAAAAATCAAGCTAAGTTATTGAAGGCTTGTATTGAGTCTTTGCAAAAGACAACTTATCAGAATTATCAAGTTTTTGTGATTGATAATGAAAGTGATGAGTCAGAGAGTTTAGAGTATTTGGCAAGTTTAAAAGATTTATTTTTAGGTGAAGCAAATGTATCGGTTTTGCCAATTCCTAATAATGATGGAAAGTTTAATTTTGCTGCCATAAATAATCGTGCTGTTGAGAGGGCAAAAACTGAATATATTTTATTTTTAAATAATGATACGGAGGTGATTTCTTCTAACTGGTTAAGTCAGATGATGGGTTATGCAAAAATTCCTGGAGTCGGAACAGTCGGAGCTAAATTAATTTATCCCGATCAAAGGATTCAACACGCTGGTGTGATTCATGGTTTACATCATGGTTTAGCAGGTCATGCTTTTAAATTATTATATAGTGAAAATAGGGGTTATCTTTCTCAAGCATTTGTGTCAAGAAATTATTCGGCAGTAACGGCAGCTTGTATGTTAACTCCTCGGAAATTATTTTTAGATAATGGTGGTTTTGATGAGGAAAATTTTGCTGTTGCTTATAATGATGCAGATTATGGTTATCGACTTTTAAGAAGTGGTTATCGTTCGGTTTATTGTCCTGATGCTGAGTTGATTCATAAGGAAGGAACGAGTCGTGGTTATTCTGATAATCCTCAAGAGGAGGCAAATTATCGTCGGAAGTATTCTAGGATGATAGATGGTTTTTATAGTCCTCATTTTTCTCTAGAAAGTGAGTTATTTGAAATTAAACCGAGAAGATATTTCATTGAAATTGAAAAGTCAAAATTCACAAGTAAAAAATTAGAAAATTCTTCAAAAGAGTCAGAATTAAATTCTCAAACATTAGAGGAAAATTCTGCTAATGAACCAGAAATAGATGTTCAGACAAAAGTTGATAATCTGCCCAAAGATTCTCAAATAAATAGTCAGACAAAATTTGATATTTCTCAAAAAGAGTCAGAATTAAATTCTCAAACATTAGAGGAAAATTCTCCTAATGAACTAGAAATAAATGTTCATAAAAAAGTTGATAATCTTCCCAAAGATTCCCAAATAAATAGTCAGACAAAATTTGATATTTCTCAAAAAGAGTCAGAATTAAACTCTCAAGCAAGAGACTGCCTGTTCCCTCATACAAACATTAAAATATTGATGTGTAGTAATTCCTTAGACTTAACTGGTGCACCACTTCATCAATTAGAAATTGCCCTAAAATTAGCCAAAGACGGAATTATTGAACCAATAATATTTTGTGTCAGCGATGGGGAACTTCGAGAAATTTATCAACAACAAAATATTCAAGTAATTGTTAAAGAAAACCCCCTAGAACATATCTATCAAATAGATGCTTATAACGCAGCCTTAACCACCTTTGCTGAACAAATAAAATCTCTAAATATTGATGTTATGTATATCAACACTTTAGAAAACTTTTTCATGGTAGATGTCGCTCAAATGTTAAACATTCCTAGTGTTTGGAATGTGCATGAAAGTCAACCTTGGCAAACATATTTTAATCGTTTTGGAAACGAGATAGCTGCCAGAGCATTAGAATGTTTCCGTTATCCTTATCGGATAATTTTTGTTGCTGATGCTACTCGAAATAGATACCTTCCTTTAAATAGTCATCATAACTTTACCGTCCTTCATAATGGATTAGATTTAGAACTATTAAAAAAAGCAGCAACTAAATGGTCTAGAAAAGAAGCAAGGTCAACTTTAGGAGTACAAAAAGATGAAATAGTTATTCTCTTATTAGGTACTGTCTGCGAAAGAAAAGGTCAACATGATTTAGTAAAATCTCTATCATTTATTCCAGAAAAAGAAATAGAAAAAATCAAATGTTTTATAGTAGGTGATCGCCCGAATCTTTATAGTTTAAAATTACATGAACTTGTCAAAAATTTGCCAGAAGAAGTTCAGAAAAAAGTAGAAATAGTAGGAGAAACTCCTGATACGGCAAAATATTATCAAGCAGCAGATATATTTGTTTGTACTTCTCGAATAGAAAGTTTTCCCAGAGTAATATTAGAAGCAATGGCTTATAATTTACCAATAGTTACTACTCCAGTTTTTGGCATAGTTGAACAAGTTAAACCAAATATTAATGGTTTGTTTTATACTCCAGAAAATCCAGAAGAATTAGCAAATGTTTTGACATCTTTATTAATAGATGAAGAGTTACGTCAGAGATTTGCTAATAATGCTAAATATGTATTGGAGTCGTTAAATACTTTTGCAGAAATGACCGAAACTTATGGTGAAATATTCCAAGAAGCTTACTTTTCTTTAGATAAATTAGCGCACAAGGATTATACCACGGCACACAAGGATTTAGGCACGGATACACGGATTAATTAGTAGCTTTAATTTTACTAATAGATTCTAATTTGATGTTACTTTTGACTTTGGTTTCAAAGTAATTAAATATTTTTGCATAAATGTTAGATTTGTAAATTCCTTATTACCAAAAAAAGAAGTCTAAAGCCTCCCTTTTTAAGGGAATGAAAAAAAACGATTCAGTATTTCAAGACTCCTAATGAATTAGGAGGTACTAATAACTAATAACTAATAACTAATAACTAATAACTGATAACTGATAACTGATAACTGAAATAACCTACTCCCTACTCCCTATAAAAAAATGATTTTTATTAACCCTAAAACAGATTTTGCTTTCAAGAAAATTTTTGGTTCTGAAAAGAGCAAAGATATTTTAATTAGTTTCTTAAACGGCATCCTTTATGATGGTAATCCTACCATTAAAGACTTGGAAATTCTTAATCCTTATCTTGTACCAAAAGTTCGGGGATTAAAAGATACTTATTTAGATGTTAAAGCTAAAATTACTGGCAAAAAAACTGTGATTATTGAAATGCAAGTCTTAAACCTAGAAGGATTTGAGAAACGGATTTTATATAATGCAGCTAAATCTTATTCGACTCAATTAGACTCAGGAGAAGATTATACTTTATTGAATCCTGTAATTGCTTTGACTATTACAGATTTTGAGATGTTTTCTGGATTAGATAAAGTGATTTCTCGGTTTCTATTAAAGGAAAAAGAATACTTGATAGATTATCCAATTTACGACATTGAATTAATATTTGTAGAATTGCCAAAATTCCAGAAAGAAATTTCAGAATTAGTAACTCTTACTGATAAATGGCTTTATTTTCTCAAGAGTGCGAATGATTTAGATTCTGTACCAGAAATCATGGAAGAAGTACCAGAAATAAATAAAGCATTTGTAGTTGCTAATCAAGCTAATTTAACTAGGGAAGAAATTGAAAATTTAGAGGCTAGACAAATCTATATATATGACCAAAAAAATTCTATTAAAAGAGCTAAGAATCAAGCAATCGAGGAAGGTAAACAAATAGGTATTCGAGAAACTCAAATTGAAATTGCCAAAAAATTACTTGAGTTTTTAGATGTAGAAATAGTTAGTAAAAATACAGGTCTGAGTTTAGAAGAAGTTAAACATTTGAGAGAACAATAAACACACAAGGATTATGCCACAGATATACAGATTAATTAGTAGGTTTTACTACTTGCTGAAGAGGAATGCAAGAACAATATCTATCTGGTTTTATCTGGTTTTGTTGAAACTTAAGAAAATAAAGATTTTGATTCTTGCTCAAAATTCCTCTAACTTATAATTAAGCACTAATAACTAATAACTGATAACTGATAACTGATAACTGATAACTGTTTCTATGACCAACGTTTTTTCCAATGAGATGTCGGTTCCAAAGATGATTTTTGTTGCTCTAACTGACGGCGATGCAAAATAACTTCAGCAGAGTCTGATAAACTTGGGTCACGATAAGGAATACCAGCGCGAGTAAGTAAATGTTCTTTTTCCTTTTCCGAAAGTGGGGGTAAATTTTCCTCCCCAAAACTAGCTACTGTTCCTGGCGATCGCCTACCCACTGGTGCAGTAGAACCAATTTTCAAACCAGCTTTAAGTAATGCTGTTCTCACTGCTGCGGAACAAGAATAGGTTGCCAGATAACCATCCGGTTTCAGAAAGCTACTGACTAAAGATAAAAATTCTACCGTCCAGAGTTGAGGACAACTAGGTGGTGAAAAAGGGTCAAGAAATATAGCATCTGTCTGGAAACCAGAGTTACTTAATTGTTGAATAGCTTTCCTTGCGTCCCCTGTGAGGAGTTGAGCGTGAATTTTGTCTTTTTCTAATTGGTGGGTTGTGGCTAGGGTTGCTAATAATTCTGGCACAGGTTCAGGCCAACTATTGAGAAGACCTTCGGCGATCGCTGCTTTTGGCACTTCTGGGTCTAACTCTAGTCCCACTTGCATAACTTTGCAACTAGGATTAATTTTCCAAATAGCCGCTAAAGCTGAGGCTGTATTATATCCTAGTCCGTAACAAATGTCAAGTAAACAAACTACAGATTGATTTGATTCTACTTTAGATAGTAGTTGAACTGGGTAAACAAATTTATATTCGGCTTCTTGTTGAGCGCCAAAATGAGAGTGAAAAGTTTCACCAAATTCAGGTGAAAAGAAAGTCCATGAACCATCTGCTGTTAGTTGTGGTGTGAATTTATAATTTGTCAATTCTTCCTTTTCAAACTTTTATCGACTAGACAGTACAAAGTTATAGGAATAATTATTACTCTTTGAAGGCTTTCAGATATCTAAAGGTGAGAAACTTTATATTCGGAATTTTAAGTTCTGTAAGCTTTTTCCAATAACGCTTTCAGTATACTCGCCAATTCTCAATTTGTACTTTCAAGTTATCTATCAATGCTTTGATATTTAATCAGTAAGCTTTAATTATATATTCTTTTGACCAAAAAATTAGGAAATTAATTTTGTATAACCAACTATAGCAATTTCCAAACAGCGGAAGGTACGAATCCTTGCCAAAATAAAAGTCCCTTCATCAATCTTGACAAGGGACAAATAACGATCAGGGTGCATCTACTGAGCGCAGTATAACACCTGTGATGGGTTTAGCCCATCTGTTTTTGTTAGAAAAATCATATAGTAAAGAAAAAAAATATAAGTTTAATTAAACTAATTTCAAATACTCAAAAAAAAAGCCCTCTAGCCAAAATTGACCAAGGGACTATAACTATCAGGGTGCATCTACTAAAATTAGTATAGCTTAAACTAGGGGGTAAAACCCCTCACTTAGTTATATTTATTAATTATAAAAAA
>NZ_JAYKGW010000188.1:0-15423 GCF_035285525.1 Okeania sp.
AAAAAAAAGCCCTCTAGCCAAAATTGACCAAGGGACTATAACTATCAGGGTGCATCTACTAAAATTAGTATAGCTTAAACTAGGGGGTAAAACCCCTCACTTAGTTATATTTATTAATTATAAAAAATATAATTTTTAATTATATAAATCCGCTAGCTACGGTTCCCGAAAAATTGGAGAATAAGGTTCTAGCATCAGAAAAGAGGGAAAACTCCTAGTTTGCAGAAGGTACGGTTCCCGAAAAATTGGAGACCAAACCCCTACAGGGAGTGAATCATACCGATAGTATAGGTAAAACTACTTAAGGAATCACCAAAAAATGTGTTTTTTCATACATTTTTCTCCCGATTGATCGGGAACCGTAAAAGGCGAACCCAGACTTATTCATAACTTGTCAATTTTGTCAAATTTTATGTTAAGTAAAGATGTGAGTCATTTCAGTTGTCAGTTAAGACTTTGATGTTTAATCAGCAAATCCTGAATAAGAAAAGTCCCTTGAACCAAAATTGGCTAAGGGACTGTAACTATCAGGGTGCATCTACTGAACTTAGTATAAACAAAAACAAGGGGTTCTACCCCTTGATTAAATATCGCCATTAATTATGTTGCAAATAAATAAAACTTATTAATTTGGATATTACCAAATTGATTAATTAAAAGACTAAAAATGAAGATTTTAATGATGATAATGTGTAGCTTTATTTTAAAGATAGATAGAAAATTAAGAATTTAGAATTAAGAATTTAGAATTTAGAATTAAGAATTAAGAATTAAGAATTAAAAAATTGAATAATTCTAAATTTGGACAAATTAAATTTTATTAAAACTATGCCCGTTCTTAACCCTCCCACCATCATCAACTTTCCTCTAGCTGCCGTAGTTGGACAAGAAGCCATAAAAATGGCCTTATTATTAGCAGCCGTCGATCCAGGATTAGGAGGAGTCGCCATTGCTGGCCGTCGTGGGACTGCCAAATCTGTGATGGCAAGAGCTATACATTCCCTTTTACCTCCTATTGAAATTGTCAAAGGTTCTATTAGTAACTGTAATCCCAATTATCCAGAAGAATGGGATGAACAACTTTTAGAAGAGTATCCCAACGCCACAACAGGAGAAATACCGACAGAAGTTATACCCGCTCCTTTTATTCAAGTTCCTCTAGGAGTCACAGAAGATAGGTTATTGGGTTCGGTGGATGTAGAAAAATCGGTCAAAGAGGGAGAAACGGTTTTTCAACCAGGACTATTAGCTGCTGCTCACCGAGGGGTATTATATGTAGATGAAATTAATTTGCTGGATGATAATATCGCGAATCTATTACTGACGGTTTTGACAGAAGGGAGAAATCAGATAGAGCGGGAGGGTATCAGTTTTGAACATCCTTGTCAACCCCTATTTATTGCTACCTATAATCCTGAAGAGGGGCCGTTACGAGAACATTTGCTGGATAGAATAGCGATCGCTCTTTCCGCAGATATGATTTTAGGTTTAGATCAACGGGTAGAAGCAGTAGAACAAGCTTTAGCTTATGCTAGTTCTCCTCAAGCTTTTCTGGAAAGGTACACGGAAGATATAGATAATTTGAAAACTCAGATTTTGTTGGCGAGGGAATGGGTAAAAGATGTGGTTATTACCCAGGAACAAATACTTTATTTAGTAGAAGAAGCGGTTCGCGGAGGAGTGCAAGGACATCGGGCAGAACTTTTTGCAGTGCGAGTTGCTAGGGCATCCGCAGCATTAGACGGACGCACAACTGTGAATGCTGATGACTTGCGTCGAGCAGTAGAGTTAGTTATTGTACCGCGAGCAACGATAGTGCCAACTCCTCCTGAAGAAGAACAACAACCACCTCCACCGCCTCCACCTCCAGAAAATCAGTCCGAACAGGAACAGGATGAGGAAGAGGAAGAAGAGGAAAACCCCGAACCTCCAGAGGAAGAAGAGGCAAGTATTCCCGAAGAATTTTTGTTCGATCCAGAGGGAGTGGTTTTAGATGATAGTGTGTTGTCTTTTGCGCAAACGGCAAACCGTCAAGGTAAGTCTGGTAGTAGGAGTATGATTTTTTCTGAAGATCGGGGACGTTATGTGAAACCAATGTTGCCTAAAGGTAAGGTGCGACGTATTGCGGTGGATGCGACTTTGCGTGCTGCTGCTCCTTATCAAAAGTCGAGAAGAGAACGTCAACCAAACCGTCAAGTTATTGTGGAACAAGGTGATATGCGAGCAAAACGGTTGGCAAGAAAGGCGGGTGCTTTGGTGGTATTTGTGGTTGATGCTTCTGGTTCGATGGCGTTGAATAGAATGCAGTCGGCAAAAGGGGCGGTGATGCAGTTGTTGACGGAGGCGTATCAGAGTCGAGACCAAGTTTCGTTGATTCCGTTTCGGGGAGAACAGGCTGAGGTTTTGTTACCGCCGACTCGTTCCATAACTGCTGCCCGACGACGTTTGGAAAAAATGCCTTGTGGTGGGGGTTCGCCTTTAGCACATGGTTTGACTCAAGCGGTGAGAGTTGGTGTGAATGCGAAACAGTCTGGTGATGTGGGACAGGTGGTTATTGTGGCTATTACTGATGGGCGGGGGAATGTTCCCTTGGCGCGTTCTTTGGGGGAACCGATGTTGGATGATGAGAAACCGAATATTAAGGAGGAGTTATTGGAAATAGCTGCAAAAATTCGGGGTTTGGGGATTCAGTTATTGATGATAGATACGGAGAATAAGTTTGTTTCCACTGGGTTTGCGAAAGAGTTGGCGAAACAGTCGGGGGGTAAGTATTATCATTTACCGAAAGCGACAGATCAAGCGATCGCTGCTATGACTCAGAATGCTTTGAAGGATGCTATTGGGTAACTTCAGTTATCAGTTATCAGTTATCAGCAGATAGTATATGAACAGGACTTACGCAAAGCGACCAAGAAACCGGGTTTAACCCTAGTGATATTGTTGCTCAAACCAGGAAATTTTGTTGATAAACCCTCCTACTTAGGGTTTGCTGAAAAAGTTTCTTAGTGAAGAAAGGGAACACTTAACTGGGAACAGTTTAGACTATCTGCTACGGCCAAATTTTCTGATTTTTAGTCAGGACTTACGCAGATACCACATATATAGTTTCAAAAACTATAACGTTATAGTTTTTAAACTCCACATATAGTAACTTTGCGTAAATCCTGTTTTAGTGTCAAAACTTTACCATTTTCAGATCACAACAGCCAAAAACTAGCTACTTTTTCCGTACTTACAAAAGGCTAAAACTTTTATCTTTAAAGACTTTTAGATTTCCATACGCAAACCCTAATTATCTTGACTATCCGTTTTGCCTTGAGAACTCCATTAGACATCTCCAAAAATGAAAAATCAAATCAATTCTTATCCATAAATTATCAATTATTCAGGACTTACGGAAAGGTACTATATATGGAGTTAAAAAACTATTGTGCAATAGTTTTAAGCACTATATCTAGCGTCGTTGCGTAAGTCCTGTTATTTCTTCCTGTTCCCAGTTAAGCGTTCCCTCTTTTCTGGAGATGTCTATTGTATGTAGAGGCGAATAGCCATTAGCCCCTACAGTTTTTTGGTGATGACATGATATTCAGCTAGCTCTAAAAACTGATAGCTGAATGCTAAATACTGATAGCTAGTTAACGCAAGAAGAAATCACCAGCATCAATTTCTGCTTCGTTAGTTAAGGTAGCAAAATTAGCACCTCCACCTAAACCAGGATCGCTACCATTAGCGTTATAGAACAACTGACCATTTGTGCTGTTGTAGACAATAAACGCCCCAGAAGTTGCCACCTGTGCATTAGTGGTGACTTCCGCAAATTCTGTTGTTACACTGAATCCGTCACCTTGAACGCTCGTAAGTGCAGTGAAAGTATCTTTATCCAACAGAATAATATCTTGCCCTGGAACAAAATCAGTAATTTCGTCTCTACCCACATCTGCTGAAGTAAACTCTTTATTGGTGTTAAAAATAAAGCGGTCAATACTTGCACCACCTGTAAGTACATCGTTACCAGGACCACCATTGAGGCGATCGCGACCAGTACCACCACGGAGAGTATCGTTGCCCGTACCTCCTAAGAGATGGTCAAAACCGGAATTTCCTTCCATCAAATCGTTGCCACTCACACCAAGGATGAAGTCGTTACCAGCACCCCCCCTGAGAGTGTCATTGCCGTTATTGCCAACTAAGCGATCGTTACCGCTATTGCCGTTAATCAAGTCCTTGCCTTTACCACCTCGTAGGGTATCATTTCCACCAAGACCTTCCATGGTATCATTCCCTCCGAAACCGTTTAGGACATCTGGACCTGGACTACCGGAAAGGAAGTCGTTTGTATTTCCACCTGCGAGTACACCAACAAAGGTAAAGTTGCTAACGTTTAAGTTTATTTCTACATCGAAGGTAGCAACAATTTCTAAACTACCTTCTTGGAAGAAAGTCAGTACAGTTTGATTTTCTGCATTAACATAAGTGGCAAAAGTACCATTATTGTTAACACCGAGTTCCTGCAACCGTGTTTCTACTGCTGTGAGGGAAGCAAATTCTTGAGTCAAGTCAACGAGACCTATATTTTTGGCAACACTTGTGGTTGACTCGTTGACAGTAACCTCCTTGAAATTACCGTTCTGGAAATTCCCAAATACTCCGGTTTGGAACTGTAGGATATCTGTGGTTTCAAAGTTATTAATAGTGGCAGGTTCAACTAATGAGTCAAAGAAAATCGTGTCTATTAAACCAGTGGTAGCGGTAATTTCTGTCTCTGAACTTGTTGCAGTTATTTGAGTAAAGTTAAAGTTCTCGACAGTTAGTTCTAGTTCGGATGTAAACTGAGCAACAACTTCTACTTGACTACTATTTTGGGCAAACCCTAATACGCTACGACCTTCTTGGTTGGTATATTGAACGAATACTGGACTGTTTATGTCTAAATTGATAAGCAGTGTTTGTAGTTGTTCTATTGAGTTAATTTGTTGCTCAATAAGCAGTAGAGTTTGGTTTTGGATATCAATATTAGTGGTTGACTCAGTTACAACTAAACTACTAAAGGTTGAGTTACTGAAACCGCCGAATAGTGATGAGTTGAAGTTGAAGGAGTCTGATTCACTGAAACCAACTATTCTGCAACCAGTTTCCTCTAAAGAATTGAATTGAATTACATTTTCAATCTCAGGGTTGAGGACTATTGTATTTGGATTACCAATGACAACATTGACTTCTGATTCGGGTTCTTCTGCTTGTTCATTGACAAAGAAAAAGTTCTTGGTGGTGACGCTAGCGTTAGCTTCCAGATTAGCCAGAATATTAATTTCTGTACCTGTCCAGTAACCTACTACAGTTTGGTTAAGTTCATTCTGATATACAAGGAACCTGGAAATATCTCCAACCTGTAGAGTTTGCAACCGTACAAATAACTGCTGTTGTGTGAAAGTACCCTCAAAGGATAAGAAATTAGCAGTTCCTATTGAGGTTGCTGTTTGGGTGACAGTCAATTCTTGTAAAGTGTCATTCGTGATGCCACCAAATATTTGGGAATCACATTCAAATACATCTTCTTCGTTGTAGTTAGTAATTGTCACCCCAGTTTCTGATAATCCCTTGAATACAAACTGATCCACTACACCAACAGTAGCTGTGACTTCTGTTTGGTTGGTAATATCAACAGTGCTGGTAAACTGTAAATTGTTTTCAAAAGTGAACTCACCGATATTTGCCAGTTGTACTGCAAAATCTTGTAATACTTGAAACTCAGTACCATTGAAGAATACTAACTGAGTGCTAACTCCGATGTTAACTAATACAAGAACTGAGCGAGTGCCTACTAGATCTACCAAACGTTCTTGCAGAACTTCTAAACTAGCAAAACTTTCTGACTCAAAAATCAAGAAACTTTGTTCTACCTGTTCGCTAAAACCAGCAGTGATATTAACACTGGTGAAATTTTCTACTGTAACATCAATATCTGTGAGTATCTCAGCATCAATTTTTAGCCGATCTACTGTCACATCAAATCCATTATTTTTATCATCACCACCTATGATCAAGAAATTATCTATATCAATTTCTACATCAGTAGCAAAGTTAGCAATAATTTCAACTGAACCCCCTCGTGAAAAAGCTAAAACAGTATTGTCTGATTCATCGGTGTAAGTCAAGAAAACAGAGTTAGTTATTTCCAACTCGCTTAGTCGTGCTTCCACTTCTGCTACCGAAGCAAATATTTGGTCAATAACTAAAAGATTAGCATTTCCTACTTGTTCAGCAGTGGTAAATACTGAAACTATAGCTCTGGATAAATTTTCATTTTTTAGACCACCAAAATCTTGGGAACTGCATTTAATAATGTCTGTATTACTATCAAAATCTTCAATTGTATATCCGCCTTCAATTGTTTCCAGAATGAAAAATTCATCAGGATTATCTGTACCAGAAATAGTATTATTATCAGCAGTAATTTTGATTTCATTGAATAGGCTCAGATTAGCACTACTAAATGATTCTATATCAGATATAATTCCACCAAATTCTTGAATAGTAGTAATTCCTTCTGGAGTACCATCTGAGAATATTAAAACAGTTTGACCATCAATATTAGCAAGAACTAAAATTGGATTATTTTTCACAAAGAAATCTACTCGTTCTTGCAGCTCTGCTTCAGTATTAAATTCTTCTGTTTGGAAAACTAACAACTGAAATACTACTGTAGGAATAATATCAGTTTCTTCAGATTCTATAACAATTCTCGTTATATCATCTAAAGTAGTTATTCCTAATTGTTCAAGTATAGATACACTAATTGATACTTGCTCTATGTTACTAACTGATAATTCATTCGTGCTAATATTCAGATTTTCAATGGTAAATGATTCGAGGTTAGATACTGTTTCATACTCAGAAATAGTGTTGATTTCATCACCATCAAAAGATGCTAAAAATGTATTCTCTGCTGTACTAAATAAGAATAAAACTGTGCTGCTAAATTCAATACTTACTAACAATTGTTGCAACACCGTAATATTAGTGATTTCTTGGGGAATAATGAATAAATTAGCATCAAAATCAAGCTCTATAGTATTTTCCTCAAAGTTTATAGAACTTTCATTAATTATTGATGTTTGAAAATTTTCTAAATTAATACCTAGAGACTCCAAAGTAGATGATTCAACACTGATAACTCCTCCAGCGCTAAAATCAATTACCATATTCTGATCATTTACTTCAGGACTTTCAATTTTTACATACCGAAAATTATCAACACTTAAATCTCCTTTTTTGACTGATATCCTAGCGAGGATATCAGTTACATTACCCCGAAGGTAAGCTAATGTACCTTTTTTACCATTATCGTCTTCATCAAAAAAGAGGAGTGTTGGAAAATTTTCATTGATAGTTGCATCATCTAATAAATTTGGATCGCTTAATCGAGTCCCCACTTCATCCCGATCAACATTAGTCAATGTCACAAAATTTATCCCACCAGTGTTATTGGGGTCAAATACTTCTGCTAACAAACCAATAGTATCATCATCAACTTCTAGATCGCTAATTTCATCTACACCTTCACCAAGACCAGTATAAACAAAGATATCATCACCCGAACTACCACGGAGCTTATCACTACCAGGACCTCCAACCAAAATATCATCACCTTTCTTGCCCTCCAGGGTATCATCACCATCATCACCTAAAATCAAGTCATTTCCATCATCACCCTTGATTTTATCATCACCAGTACCACCAGAAATACTATCATTACCGTCATCCCCATCAATATCGTCATCATCTTCTTGACCAAAAATTAAGTCATTACCATCATCACCCTTGATTTTATCATCACCAGTACCACCAGAAATACTATCATCCCCATCATCCCCATCAATATCGTCATCATCTGCTCCACCATCAATGAAGTCATTACCATCTTTACCATCAAGTTTATCCTTATCTGCGAAACCACGGATAATATCATTTTCGTCTGTACCTTTAATATTATCTCTTCCGTTGGAACCAAAAAATTGAGCCATTGTTTTTTCTCCTTATTAAAATCAATGGAAATTTGAAATTTTACAAGTGGTAATTTAGGGTGCATCTTAAATTTTTAAGAAAGCAAAAAAAATGTTGCTTTTAGGGAATAGGCAATAGGTAATAGAAAAAAAGTATTTTTGCTATGAGATGCACCTGTAATTTAGTTCTTGGCAAAAAGAATTATTAGTCAAGATTAGACCAAAATTATTTGGCATATTTGTAAGCATTCCGCAGGAAATGCTTACCAAACAGCTATCAGCAGTAAAATCCTTTGGTCAAAGACGGGGTTTAAATGAATATAGACTTTAAAGTTGACTTTTGTAGTAATATTTTTTGTTTGTCAGTCAATAAAGCTTTTATCACTTAACTAAAATTAATAGCTGTTAATGGAGTTCCTCTCTAGGAAGCTAGTTGACGACTGCATGCTTACCCATATTTAATTTTATTAGGACTTAGACAAAAACGGGTTTTATAGTCTAAATTTCCTAATTTATTAAATAATAATTATGGCAATAAACGACGTTTATTGTCTAGCCTCAGAGCTTTAAATACTCTTAGATACTACTGTTTTTATCAATGACATTTTCTATAAAAATCACAATAAATATCTAGAGAATATTAGATTTATTCTTTGTGCAAACCCCTCCTAAAATTCATTTGCTTAATACTATCTTACCCACTATCTTCAAAAAGATAACTTTTCCCATAAAATTTATTTTTTCTATTATGGCCTTCCTGTGATTTAAAGTTGATAACCATTATAAATAGTGAACTTATTAAGTAATTTTTCTGATATAATCTCAATTTATTTATTAAGTAAAATCATCGCCAGACCCTTGAGAAAAATTTTTGTTCCTACTTTAAAAATTAATACAATTTAATACAATAACTTGATAATTATTAAACATTATATTATGTGGTTAAATTATTAAATTATTGACGAAGTGGATGATTAATGCTAAAATCCCATTCTCAAAAATATTTATTTTTTGTTAAAAGCAAAAAACTTTATATATTTATTGCCTAAATGAATCTTATTTCCGGGTAATTACTGATTAGTTAATCTAAAAATAAACAAAATATGAAAGAATTTACCACAAAAGTTAAAAAAGCCGTAATTCCTGTAGCAGGTTTTGGTACAAGAATGTTTCCTGCTACTAAAGTCGTGAAAAAAGAGCTATTTCCCATTATTGATAAAGATGGTAGGGCAAAACCAATAATCTTAATAATTGTGGAAGAAGCGATAAATAGCGGAATAGAAGAAGTGGGAATAGTTGTACAAAAAAATGATATTCCAGTATTTAGAGATTTTTTCCAAGTTCTCCCCAGTTATTATGAAAAACTTTCTCCAGACAAACAAGAATATTGTCAATATTTACAAAATTTAGGCAGCAAAGTTACTTTCTTAACTCAATCTGAACAAGTTGGTTATGGTCATGCAG
This sequence comes from Okeania sp., assembly GCF_035285525.1. Taxonomy (GTDB): domain Bacteria; phylum Cyanobacteriota; class Cyanobacteriia; order Cyanobacteriales; family Microcoleaceae; genus Trichodesmium. Next base: position 9,468 of record NZ_JAYKGW010000188.1, read on the forward strand.
TTTTTTGTGCTAAAGATTGGGTAGGAGATCAACCTTTTTTACTCTTATTAGGAGACCATATTTATGCTTCCGAGGTGAAACAATCTTGTACAAATCAAATTTTACAAATATATGCACAAACGAATCAAAATGTAATTGGGGTGAGAATTATTTCCGGAACAGAAACACATCATTATGGTTGTATTGGTGGAAATTTAGTTGCCGATGGTTTAATTAATATTGATGCTATCTATGAAAAACCATATCTAAATTTTGCCAGAGAAAAACTTCATGTTGCCGGAATGAAAGAAGATGAATTTTTGGCAGTATTTGGCATATATGTCTTAACCGCCAAAATATTTGATTATTTAGAAGAAAATATTAAACAAAATGCTAGAGAAAAAGGAGAATTTCAATTGACATCTTGTTTAGATAAATTGCAAAAAACAGAAGGAATGACTACATATTTAGTCAAAGGAAAATGTTTTGATACAGGAATGCCAGATGTGTATTGGCAAACAATGATTGATTATAAATTTCATTAACTTGATGGAGGCGATCGTAGATTTCCAAAAAACTTAAATCTGGCTCATAGTTGTTAATTTATTATTATAGCAGTCGAAGCAAAGGAGGCCGACATTTATAAATCTTGTTTGCGGAGCATTTCCCTATTTCCCTATACGAAAAACCCTTTGATAGTCTGCTGTTCCCTATTCCCTGTTAAGTGTTCCCTGTTCCCTGGTGCGTAGCGCCATATATTATTTTCAGTTTAACAAAGTAGATTTTAGCAGAAATTTCCACAATTAACTTTTGTTATCTAAAGGAGCAGTTATTAGTAATGAAAATAAGTAGAAAAAAAATTAAAAAAGCAGTTGTTAGAAAAATTGGTTCAATAGACTTTAAAATTATCGGCATTCCTAATTTTCACTGGAGTGATTTTTACCATTGGTTAATGAAAATATCTTGGCTACAACTATGGGTAATAATTATTAGTTTTTATGTTTTAATTAACACTCTATTTACATTTCTATATTTAGGAAGTAATGGCGGGATTGCTAATGCTAAACCAGGTTCTTTTATTGATGCTTTTTCTTTTAGTGTACAAACTATGGCAACTATTGGCTATGGTGCTATGTACCCCACAAATGTTTATACTCATATATTAGTAGCTATAGAAGTTTTTATTGGCTTAATAGGAGTGGCAATGATTACAGGTTTAATGTTTGCTCGTTTCTCATTGCCAACAGCACGAGTGCTTTTTAGTAAAGTAGCAGTTATTTGTCCTTACAATGGCGTACCTACTCTCATATTTCGTATTGCTAACCAACGTCATAATTGGATAGTTGAAGCTCAAATTAGAGTAACTGTATTACTTTCTCAAGAGGTTACTTCAGAAGGACATTCTATGCGACGATTTTGCGATTTAAAATTAGTTCGTTCTGAAACACCGATGCTAACTCTTACCTGGTCAGTAATGCACCAAATTGATGAAAATAGTCCTCTATATGGTTGGTCTGAAGATGATTTTCAAAATGTAAATAATCAGGGTATTCAATTTTTTGTCACCCTTACCGGGTTAGATGAAACTGTTTCTCAAACTATTCATACTCGTCATGTTTATAGATTAAATGATATTATTTGGGATCACTATTTTGTAGATGTGATGTCTACAGGAATTGATGGTCAAAACTACTTTAATTACTCACATTTTCATGATGTTGTGCCGTTGTCAACCAGGCAAGACCACCATACCTAGAGTCTAGGTGATGGGGTGATGGGGTGATAGGGTGATAGGGTGATGGGGTGATGGGGTGATGGGGTGATGGGGAGGTAGGGAGTAATTTTTTTGCCCAACTATGGCGCTGCGCTGCCGCGCAACAGGCAACACCTCATTTGGCAATAGGGAGAATAAATTGCCGATAATATAAAACTATGAGCTGCTGGAACACCTCCTGCAATTTGTAAATATTAAGTGCGCACATTGCTATCTGCGCCCAAAATGCCCTCCTTTTTCAACCTTTTTGACCTAAAAGCTGACACTTTTGCCAGACTGAAAATTCATAAAAGCATTGATAGACAAAGCTTTCATATTTTTTCAGCCAGCCCTAATTACACCGATACTACCGGACTTGATATAACTATTCAACCAGATATGATATTAATCAGTGGCAGAAGACGAAATAATCCGGAAACCCCTACTGTCGTCGCAACTATCGGCAACATCGTCACCACGCCAGGCACACCGACAAATGCCAGAATTGATCACCCAGCAACCACCACGGAGAACTCTACTACCACTATCTCCTCCAGTTTCCCAAGCGCTTCCGTCAGTAGGCGCTTCGTTATAATTATCGTGCCAAATATCCTGACACCATTCCCAGACATTCCCGTGCATATCGTATAAACCAAAAGCATTGGGTGGAAAAGTTCCTACATCAGTTGTTTCTTCTCTATATTTTCCTTTAGGAGCATTGCCATAAGGAGAGTTACCGTCATAGTTAACCAAATCAGGTGTTATAGTTTCTCCAAAATAAAATGGTGTTCTTGTTCCTGCACGACAAGCATATTCCCACTGACTTTCACTAGGCAATTTCCAAGTTTTTCCTGTTTTCAGGGATAGCTCTCTACAAAATTCTATAGCATTATACCAATTCACACTTTCTACTGGGCGCTTTCCTCCTTTACCTTTAAAAGAAGAAGGATTTTTTCCCATAATAACTTGATATTGTTCTTGAGTAATAGGGTATTTACTCATATAAAAAGGTTGAAGAGTTACTTGATGTTGCGGACTTTCACTGTTATCTCTTTCTTTCTCATTTTTTGGTGAACCCATTAGAAAACTTCCTCCAGGAATATAAACCATTTCTAACTTAATACCATTACCTAAATCTTCTATTTTTTGCCTAGCACTTCCCAAAGTAACCTTAGTAATATAGCCTGATTTATTGACAGTAATAACTTCAAAAGTAAAGAGTTCTCCTTTCTCTAATTCTTCTGTTGGTGATTGACATATTGTTAGTGGAAAAGTATATTTTTTTTGTCGTTGAGCAGTAGACTGAATAATTGATAGTTGAGATATTTCTGGCGAAAAAGTAGGTTTTGGTAGTGTAAAATTAGGTGTTTGTGGTTGAAAATTAGGTTCAATAAGAGACAAAATTTCTCCTGCATTTTTAAACCTTTTTTTAGTTGCTCCAACAATCATTTTATCCAATATTTCTCCAACTTCATCACTTATATCAGACCTTAAATAATTTCGCCAAACCCAATCATTTTCGCTCACATCAAATAAATTAAAAGGTTCCACACCAGTTAATAAATTAATACAAGTCACACCCAAACTATAAATATCGCTAGCAAAAGTTGCTTTTCCTATTGCTTGTTCTGGTGCAACATATCCGACAGAACCTATAACAGTTCCCATTCTTGCTAAAGCAGTCATAGTCGCATATTTAGCTGCCCCGAAATCTACTAATACCATATCTCCCCCCTTTTCCAGGGCATCAGGGGAGGATTTCCTAATAATATTTTCTGGTTTAATATCTCGATGAATTACCTGCTGAGAATGAATAAATTCTAACACAGGCAACAAACTTTTTAACAACTCTAAAATTTGACTTTCATCAAAAGCTCCTGACTCTTCTAACTCTTGTTGTAAATTTTGCCCGTCGATAAATTCTTGTACTAAATACTGTCGATTATCCTGAGTAAAATATGCGAAAAGTTCAGGAATTTGTGAATGTTTACCTAAACTATCCAAACGTTCAGCTTCTTGAGCAAATAATTCCGCTGCTTTTTCTAAAGTGTTAGTTCCTTGTGCTTGAGGAAAAAATTGTTTAATTACACAAAAAGGCTTTGAGGGTTTATCTTCATCTACTGCTTGAAAAGTTATGCCAAAACCACCTTGACCGATAATTTTCAAAGGGCAATAACGTTCTCTTAAAATTAATTTTTCACCACAACTTTGACAGAATTTTGTTTCTAGTGGGTTGGATTTTAAACAGTTAGGATTTAAACATTGAGCCATTTGAGTTATGAGTTATTAGTTATTAGCTATTAGTATAGTAGGTTGGGTTGAGTAACGAAACCAAACAATAAACAATAATATAGCAATCCTAAATAGGTTGTAACAAATCAAAAAGTAAATAAAAAACTGATTTATCGAAAACCGTAACTCCCACCTGTTCCTAGTTAAGCGTTCCCTTTTCTCTAAAAGCTTTTGAATTTTGTACATAAATAAAATAGGATTGCTATAGTACAATAACAATTTATGTTGAGTTTCACTTCGTTTTACCCAACCTACATTGACTTTTGAAATTCTTTCAATAATCAAGGATAAACTTGACCTTGGTTTGTTTTGCCAGTCCACTTATTGATAAACCCGGTTTTTGCGTAAGTCTTGATAATATTCCTTATCCCTTCTTTATTTATGAAATGTCCCACTTGTAATTCTACGTCTTTACGCAAAAATGGTCGTCCTCACAATCGTCAACGCTATCTTTGCAAAGATTGTGGTCGGCAGTTTATGGAAAAATTTTCTACTTCAGAAATAGGGCAAAAAATTTCTCTTAATCAATCTCATATAAAAACTTTAGCTGAAGCACCCAAAACTGGAATTGCCATTTTATTACTAGATGTTGAAAATCTGAAAATTGATATTAATACGGAAAAGTTTTTAGCTAGTATTTCTGAATATTCTTTACAAATTAAAATTGCTTTTGGTAACTGGAAAAGTTCTAGTTTGAGTAAACATGATATAGAACTTTTTGAGCGTGGATATCAACTTATTCATGTTCCTGAAGGTAAGAATAGTGCTGATGCTCAAATGATGTCTATGGGGGCAGCTATTGGTAGACAATATTCTGATGCTAAAGCTGTTTTTGTTTGTTCTTCGGATTGGTTATTAACTCATCTTTGTAATAGTTTGCAAAATCAAGGTTTGACTGTTTATCGAGTGAGAAGAGAATCACATAATATTCTGAGCGTAGAAAATCGAAATAGTTTGGAAGTGAGGCATTATTCCCTAAAAATGGCAACAGAAATTCCTCCATTAGAAGATTTTGTGGAGCAAATTCAAAAGTTATTGCAAGAGGAAAATGAGTCAATTAGTCAGCACCAGTCTGAATTATCTATTATTTCTAGTTTATTGGAGAAACGATATGAAATTTCTGTAGATAAAAAATCTCAACAAAGTTTACCCAAGATAGTTCCTGAAGAAGTGGATATTTTACCAGTTCAAAATATTACTACAGAATTGGTTGAAAATGAGGAATATATTTATTCAAAAGAAGTGGAGATTTGGGAAACTCAAAATATTAGTACAGAATTTATTGAAAATGAGGAATATATTCAATCAGAAACTGTTTATTTACCTCAAATTAATTCTCCACCAGAATTGGAGCAAGAATTGATGAAAATTATCTCTAATATTCCAGTCAAGAAGAATAAAATTTTTGTGGATTTGAAGTTAGTTGATGAAAAATTTCTAGAAATATTTGGCGAAGATATTGATGAGGTATTAAAGAGTTTCAACCTTAGCAATACCCTGGAGAAATTTGTCAAAGTCTCTTCTAAATTTAGAGTGAAAAAAAAACCAAAATCTAAACAATATCAGGTAGCACTTGCTCAAAATATACAGGTTGTAAGTTCACAAATAACTAACTCTTCAGAAACATTTGAAAATATACAGACTGTAAATTCACAAATAATTCGTTCTCCAAAAGAATTGGAAAAAGCTTTGGTAAATATTATTAAAGTTTTAGCTGCTTACGATCCTTCTGGGTACATTTGCATTTCTATTATTGGCATAGAGTTTCATAAACAATATAATTATTCTATTAATACAATAATGAAACAGTTAAAATTAACAGGTAAATTTCTCAATTTTTTAAAGTCTTCTCATGCCTTTAATTTGAAAAAAGTTGGTAATAAATATAAAGTAGCGATCGCTGATCGGGAGTAGGGGAGTAGGGGAGTAGGG
>NZ_JAYKGW010000189.1:0-2682 GCF_035285525.1 Okeania sp.
CTACCGTTACAACTAATGGTAACTTATTAATAGTATCAATAGATAAAACCAAAACTGGTCTAGCACCAGATTATTTTTTACCCAAAATTTTGGGTCTAAAGCCTCCTCTTTGAAGAGGATAAAAAAAGAAAATTCCATATTTCAAGCCTCTCTCTCAAGCAAGAAGTGCTGATAACTGATAACTGAAACGACCTTTTACCCGATTAAGATTTACAAAATAAATTTCTCCTCTCTGAATGGTCATAATTAATCAATTCCATCCATTTCGATAATTATAAATTCTTGGTCAATTAAAGCTATTTCTCTTTGCATATCTGGATTGCTTGCCATTAGTTAAATCTGATTTTCTATGTTAGATTTTGCAAATATTTGATTCGACTTTTGCTTGAATTTTTCAGTTAAATTGTTAAGTAACTATTTTTGTTCATCTAAAGATAAAGAATTAATTACTTGTCCAACTTCCAATAGTTTATTAGACATAAATTTTTTCTTGAGGAGCGATCGCCACAGAATAAATAATTAAAGGTTGCCAATCTTATTATTATATATTGTTTTAATAAACAATATAACTAAACCATTTAATTACAGGAGTTTTACCCAATAATAATTTTGGCTTATGGAAAATTTTGATGTTTGAGTGATGGAAACTTCTTTATTACTTATAGAGAAATAGGAATTTTTGCTTATGCTAATCAATCATCAGAAAGTTAATAATTTATAAACCAAGAATCATTTTTCCAATTAAGAATCCCCAGGCATAGATACTTGGGAAATATATCAAAATTTATTTATTAAATCCTATTAAGTAGCTAGATATTTAGATATTTCTGAATTGCTTCCTGTTCTCTATAAAGTTTCTTTTTCTATCTGTTGTGACTCTGAAAAATTATCTATCATTTCTTTTAATTCTTCTATTCCAGACCAGATATCTCTATCTATTGATTCATAGAAATTTTTCCAAAGAGGCAAAGTATCAGGGTAAGTATTTATAGTTTCTTGAAATAACTCTTTCAGTATAAAAGTAGAGACTCTAAGTTGACCTTTTGTTCTTTCTTCCTGGATCGTCTGGTTAAGTAAGTATTTAATATCTTCATCTGTCATAATTTGAAGAATAGGTCTAATATGTTTTTCGGCATTTTTTATGCTATTTGCCCAAGAACCAGAACAAATATATTTATTTATATTGGTTTTGACGATTTCCTTTACCAAAATAGCACTTTCTTTTCTATTAGCTTTTGCCCTCCGTAACACACTAATAAAAATTAAATTATCTTTATCGCTATTGATGTAATTGTTTTTATAAATAGCTAAAATATCATTTTTAATCTCTGGGAATAAATGAAGCAATAAAACTCCATAAGCTGTAGAAACAGCTTTTTCTTCTTTAAGGAAACACTTAATTTTTTGCTTGATATGTTCAGGACAGCAATCCGAAAATTTATTATCTAGATAAAATAGAAATGCTAAACTTTGTAACCTATTATAATCAGTTTTACCTAGAATATCCCTAAGTATTTTTCTTTCCAAAGATTCAAAAACATTTCTATAATCTTTTACTAAGCACTCTATAACCAATAGATAATTTTCTATTATCCTTCCCTCAGTAGAAGGAATATCTAAAAAGAGAACTTTTTTCAGAGAAAACAGAATAAGATTAAGCAAATATTTTTGAGAACCTACTAAGAAATGTCTACCACTTAAGAAATTTCTCACTCCCTCTAGATCGTCAGGAAAATACAAACCTTCCACATCTCTTTCTAAAGCTTCAATTAAAGCTTTTCCAATAATAGGAGGTTGACTAAGTAAAACTTCTATTGCAGTTCTAATATGTGTTCGAGCTAATTCAGGAGTTGGTTGAAATAGCAATCCTTCAGAATCTAAAACAGGATGGGCACAACGATGTCTATCTTGTTGAATTCTATCTAAATGTTCATACTCTAAATTAGTAATCATTTGAACTTTATCACGAGCATCTTTTAAAATTTCTCTTTCCCAACTTGCCACTTGCTTTTTATCAGGATTATTTCTAATTTTATCTATTTTTTCTATATTTTGTTTTGCTGCTTTATCGTGATAAGTTTCAGAAAGAATCCGAAATTTTTGGTACAAATCATATACAATAGCAATCCAAATTGAAACAATAGCAGAACGATAAGCTCCAGCAGAATAAGAGGCAATAGCTTCACCTGCATAAGCGCGAATATTCTCATCTTTAATTTCTAGTAAAAGTGCTTCTAGATCGGCTAATTGACTATAACTTCTCATTTGATATTTTATTACTTTTAGCTTTGAAAGTTTAATTTATCTGTAGTTGTATTAGGGATTATAATTCCACTTTATTTATAGTCCTAAACAATAGCATACTGCTGTTTCAATTTCTTTCATCTTATCATCAGATAATTTTCCTACTGGTTGCTCAGAAAACCTACTTACATCTAAATAACGAACTTGAAAACAAAGAAAAACTGTTTCTAAAGGTAATCCACTTTCATCAGATGAAACTCTAACATTAGTTGGAAAATCCCGTTGAATATTTTCGCTTTTTGTTCCTACAACTACCGTTACAACTAATGGTAACTTATTAATAGTATCAATAGATAAAACCAAAACTGGTCTAGCACCAGATTATTTTTTACCCAAAATTTTGGGTCTAAAGCCTCCTCTTTGAAGAGGATAAAAAAA
>NZ_JAYKGW010000190.1:0-8405 GCF_035285525.1 Okeania sp.
TTAGTCATTCCACCATCAATGGCCTTCATAACTTTTTGTCTTAAGTCATAGCTATAAGGAGCAGGCATAATCTTTCCTAGATAATTTTTCGAGCATTATGTCCGCGCTCTTTGCTTCGACTGCTATATAGCTATTTTATAGACAATTAATTTATTTAAGAGAGCAAAAAATCAAGAATAAGGAACTTCAAAATATAGAGCAAGAACTAATAGACATCTCCAAAAAAATTAAAATCAATTATCCCATAGGAAATTATCAATTATTGCCCTCCTGGGAGCGGTTAGGGGTGAGTCAAGTATTCCCAGTTAAGTGTTCCGTCTTTTCTGGAAATGTCTATTTAGGGCTTGCTGAATTATTTATCAAAGCATTGACATTCTAAAGTCTGAGCCTTTTTAGGTATGGAAAAAGTACCAGGTTTTGGCTCCTTAAAGCACAGTTGTCGAAAAATCAAAAAATAAGGATTTTGGTTGACGTGAGGCACTCAAGTCAAGGGATAATTTTTCCGATTGATCGGGAACCGTGTACGTCCTCTAGAATTCCTTATTCCTCTTGACTCTTCACTACTCCCTACTCCCTACCTCCACCATCAGACTGAAGAAGCGCAAACCCTATTTAACTGGATATCATATTACTATTAAATAACTCAAAAATTTGCTGACAGAAATATTTCACTTTAGCAGCAGATTCTGTTTGAGGTTGAGTATTACCGACAAAACGCCATCCACCCACCGTTGATAACTTCCATTGTTCCCCATGATGGTCATAACCAGCAACCTCAACTCCAATTGCTCGACAATAAGCTTCAATGGGGTCTTGATATAAACGAATTTGCACCAATACACAACGGCTTTCCAGAGACCTACTTCTACCAGGCAAATGAAAACCAATATCTATAGAATCTGGGTCAATCAACTCTAGAGTTTCTGGGTCGTTCATCCAAGGCTTTAGATCGACCCTAACATCTGGAAACTGAGATTTGAACAAATTAACAATACTAGCAATCTTACTAGCAACTTCAAAGTTTTTGGCTTGTTCTGCTGCATTCACTATAATTTACCCTCCTCAAAAAGAAAATTCTAGGTTACTTATTAATATAACTACAGATAAAAAACTGTGATTGTATTTTTTGGACAATTACAGCCGTTTTCATTCCTCTAGACCATTGTAGGGGTAGATGGCCATTTTGCTACACTAATTTGTCTACATTTTTTCAAGTTTTGTGAGGAAAAATCTAAAGTTTTAAAGATTACAGCAATGCATGAGGATGGTGAGGTACAGTTGAAGGTTAATTTCTCTCTCTGTAACAAAACCTTCCAGGTTGTTACAGCAAACGAAGGCTCTGTTACCAAAATTGCTTTTAGTAATTTCTTGGCACTTTTTATGACCCAAAAAAGCTTTTAATCTTGATATGTCAATGCTTTTAGATTTAATCAGCTAGCCCTATTTAAGATGAAAAATCATAAGATATGAAACCATTAGGTAGGCTTTTCATGTTACAAAACTGCTAAAAAAATCCTGATCGCTAAAAAATCATTAGGTCAACTCTAAACCTTCCTTCTTCCTTCTTCCTTCTTCCTTCTTCCTTCTTCCTTCTTCCTTCTTCCTTCTTTTTTATTCCTTCTTTTTTATTCTGGCAACAACACTTTTGCTCTAACAAACCGTAAACCACTTACTCCTTGTAAAGCCTCTATCAAACCAGTCTCAAATTTATCTTCCACCCAACCTTCGCGAACCAAATAACGCAAATACTGTTCATATTCCTCCCACTCTTCATCTGTAGAATATACAACCGTCAACATTCCAGGTTGAGTAATGCGCTCTTGAGTATCCTTATCCACAGCCTTATCAATACGCTTTTTCACAATTTCATAACGAATATCACGACTACCTTTGACATCAAATAATCTTTCCGTACTTTCATTGTGATAAATATCAATCGTAGAATGCTGTACTAATATCAAATGAGCAACTCCCAATATATGCTCCTCAGATTCAACCTGCAAAAGCAAAGCAGTTCTCGCACAATCACAAATTGCCCGTAGTTGATCGTAACGTAAACTATGAAGATGAAATTGATTAAACTCAGAATTAATAGATTTACCCAAATACATCATGTGATCGATGCCATCAGTAGCTTCAAAATCACAATGGTGGGGAATAATTTGCTGCATCTGCTTTTGCCACTTTTCCCAAGTATTTTGGAGGTGATAATTAATTTTGTTTAACATCTGGTCATAGACTTCCCGTGCTTGATAAATACCATAATCAGCATTATTACAAGCAGCACAATAAGCTTGAATAGCATCCTCAACAGTATCTCCTAATTTTACAAAATAGTCAAAGTATACCTCTAAACGACAACGTAAATATTCTAGAGCCGTCATTTCCGTATCTACTGAAACTTTTTCTTCTAGAGACTTAATGTATTCCAACATATCTTGTCGTAGTTGCTGACACAAAGCACTATCTTGCTTTTCACAAACAGCTTCCACAATGGCTAAACCTAAACAAAACTGAGCCATGATATCACTTTGAATTGCCCGGTTACGTTCCACGGAAGAACCACGAATATCACAAATACCATACAGGGGATAAACATCCTCAAACACAATTGTTTCTGGAGGTAGTCCCCAACGTCGTCGTTCAGCTTCTTGCAAAAAGCGCCATTCTACGGCCGGATGAATATTACGAATATTAGTAAATCGCTGTTGAATTGTTTGACGAACAGCAGTTGTGAAAGCTGGAACTAATTCTTGGGCATTTTTATAATCACACAAATTAAAGTTACTAGAATTATTACTGATTAATCCGACTATTCCCAAAATATCTGTTAATTCTAGTTCCTCTTTTGGTGAACCAGATTGAATCACTAGGGAAATTAAAATTAATGATCGAACTCCTTTTTGAAATAAATGTTGTTCAAACTCATTTGTGCAGTCTGCTTCAAATTCTGGTATATTAACAATTCGATTTTCTTTGATAGTGTTGATAATCAGAGAACTTTGTAAACTCTCTATAGAATATTGTTTGGGATAGTTTACTCTCGTTAAAAAGTCACTGGCAACAAACAACTTGAATTGCTTTTCTCCTTCATTTCGCAATAATATCATATCATCTGCTCGGAATAATGCTCGGATTAATTTGTCAATTTGCTCAAATTTTGCTTCCTCTATTAATGACTCTGGTTCTACTAAAAGTTGAATTAATCTTCGTGTTTTTTCTTTAACTGTGACATCTAATCCTTCTAGCAAAAGAAAACCCTCAATTTGGTAATTTTCCAATCTTAACTTTTGGGCTAACATTTCTAAATTTTCCCACTGTAGTAACCAAGTTAATTGTTCAGACTTTGACATTCCCTGGAGATTAAAATCCCTAAACTCATCAATTCTTTGGTCAATCCTTGTCACTTTTACTTTCTGAGGACAAAACCAAAATTCTATATACTTTGGTTCAGAATTTTCTGGGGAATTAACTGTTAATATGACTGAGAAATCTTGATATTCCAGATATTCTGTATCTATTTGATCAACCTGTTTTAATACCCAAGACAAAACTTGTATGCGGTAAAGTTTTTCTAACTCCTGTCTATCCCCATCATTGAATAATTCATGCAGCTTAATATTTAGCGGTGTTTCCAACTTATTCCTTGGCTCCATATCCATTAATTCGCAAAAGATATCACTAGCGTATTGCAAACTCATGGTACTAAGTTCGATTGTTGCCCTTAATATTTTGCTATGCTGAGGAGGATTTTCTAGTCGCTCTGTTATTTGTTTCCAAATTTTTAATTGCTCAATTTGACTACTATGTTTTGGTAGTTCTGATACTAAAGCTGGCAACAGTTTTTCTATCTTGACCTGCTTGCCGTTTTGATGGTTTTGAGTTATATTTTTCTGTTCTACTAAGGCTTTTGTATCAGAAATATGATTTTTATCTGTGCTTTTCTGTCTAAAAATCTGCATACTTTTTGCACCTGATATTTTATATTAAAATTTTTTTTATTATATCTAACCTTTCGTAAGCATTCAGCTATTAGCGTTTCCGTTATGAAATTCTGAAAGAGGTTGGCTGACAATGCAGAATGCTTACAACCTTTCTTTTTCTTCTACCTTCCTGCCACCAAAGTATAAGAATTAATTCAAACGAATCATCAAAAACGCCACAAAAGTAAAAGAAAATATATAAATAATGCCACTAATTTTGAAAATAGTGGCACCACAACTAATTATGTAGGGCTTGCTGATTAAATATCAAAGTTTTTACCAAAGAATTAATAATTAAATAACTAAATAATTAAATAATTCGAGCCTTGAAGCCTCCCCTTTCAAGGGGAAAAAGCGGTCGTCAGGGGAGCTTACCGAAGGGTGAGATGGATGGGTTCCCTAACCATATCTAATCTCCCCTTGAGAAATAAATTTTTTATCCATTATCAATTATCCATTATTGAAGGGCATTGGTTTCAGCCTTTGCAGATACTAATAAAGTATCAACTTTATTGTAGGATTTTGGGGATTTCGAGGGGTAGAAAATAAAGGGAAGATTCTTCTGTACGGACTTTGCATAGTCCCTACTCTTCTATAATTTTTATTCCTCCTGGATTGCCGGATTGCAGGATTCTAGCTCCTCCCCACTACTAAAAGACTGAAGAAGCGCAAACCCTATGTAGCAATCCGTGGATAGGTTGTGGCAAATCAAAAAGTAAATTAAAAAAAAACTTAAACTCCGACTTTGTTCCTGCTTCGCTATTCCCTAAAAGCTTTTGAATTTTGTACACGAATCAAATTAGGATTGCTACATAATTTTATTTTTATAAGTAGCAATCCGTGCATAGGTTGCGACAAATGAAAAAGTAAATAAAAAAATTGAAACTCTTGCCTGTTTCCTGTTCCCAGTTAAGTGTTCCCTAAAAGCTTTTGAATTTTCTTTCTATAGGAATGAAATAGGATTGGTATAATTTTTTCCGATAATTACCACAAACCTCTAATTGGTGATGTATTCGGCTCTATTATAGGTACTGGTGCTGGTTGTCTAATAGGACTTACTGGTGGTGCTTCAATCCTTGGAAACTCTATAGACCCAGGACCCTGGAAGTTATATTCTGGTAACTTCACTTCTACCCTTTCGTAGTTATAATCTGGAATAACCTTGAAGAAATCAATACAACCATAAGGGTCTTCTGTCTTATCTTCTGTCGCTTTACCCACAACTGCATAAACCCGACTTCCAGGTACTAAACCTGCTATTTCAATGTTGTGCTTGGGCGAAAAATATAGAGTTCTTAGTTGACCGCGTTCAGAAGCAGGAATTTTGACATAAGTTGGTTCACCACTATTGCCTGCTATTCCCGCAATGCCTAATTCTTCTTCGTCCTCAACTAAAAGTGTGACTACATTACCAATAATACCTTTAACATAGCCAATAACTTCCATTTGACTTGCTCCCAGAGAACGACTCCCTTGAGCAATTTTCTCATTTTCTGGAGCAGCTACCGCAGGATAAATTGCTCCAAATGTGATTAATGCAGACAAGCAACCACTTGTCAAAAATTGATTTTTCCAAAGACCCATGACTACCTCACAAAATCAAAATTGTGCCCTGGCCCAAAATCTGTTTTTGTCTCAAATCTCGTCCCCAAAGGCCGAGTTTTAACAGCAGGTCTAGTGGGACAGTGCTTAGTTTATTTGCTCTTTTATTCAACCTCACCCTTAAGAGGGGAATTTTTATAAAAGCTTCTGCCAAGAATTTACCACTAACACTTACTTTTTGGCAAGCCCTAAACAGTTATCAGTTATCAGTTATTAGTTATCAGTGTATCAGTAAGTCTGGCTAAAACTCCTGTCAAAACAGGATTTACGCAAATTTACGCAAAAAATGAGGCTATAGATCATCTCTAGGGTTTAAGGGCTATCGTACCTGTAGGGGTTAAGGGCCGTTAACCCCCAACTATGTCATTTCAGTTATCAGTTATCAGTATCTCTAGCTGTTTGCGCAGCATGACCTAGGAAAGCAAGAGGCTTGGCACAAATAAGAAGTATTCTCTTTTTTCTCCTCTTAAAAGGGGAGGCGCATACCCACAATTTTTCGGTAAAATATTGAATCTTGGTCAGGCTGCTTGATAAGTAGGGTTTACTGAAAAAGCAGAGTGTGGGAAGGGGAGGGTGGGAAGTAAAGAGAGAGCAGAGTGAGGTAATTATTAATTATTAATTATTCCTCAAATTCTTTGTTTCCCAACATATATTCTTTTTCAATATTAATAGATTCTATTCCTTCATTTGCCATCAACTCAAACATTGAACCTAATTGTACCCAGATTAATAAAGCAGTGGGAAATACTACTATTGCACCTATAACCAGAGACAACCATTCCACAATATTGAATGTAGAAAGACTAGATGCTACACATAAAAATCCAAATAAAGTTGTTCCTAAATAAGCAGCTATTATATTGGGTGTTTGATAATCTATTTTGATTGGAGAATTTTGGTCTTTCAACCAGATACTTAGTTTATACTCCAACATATCTTTAAAAATTACTCCGAAGAGAATAGCAAACAATAATGTCAATTGAATTACTGTATAGACAGAAATATTAAAAAAAGTGTTACTATACATTTTTAGTTGATCCAGAAATATTAACATTTGTGAATCATATCATATTTTTTGAGGATTCAGAAGTAATGAATGAGTAGGGGCGAATGGCCATTTGCCCCTATAATTAGGACTTTATAGAACCCATTAATTAGGTAGGAGGACTAGGAGGACTAGGAGGACTAGGAAGACTAGGAGGACTAGGAGGACTAGGAGGACTAGGAGGACAAATCTATTGCACCATTTAAGGTGAAACAGTCCAGTAAGGTGCGTTACGCTGACGCTAACGCACTAAGAATCTATATATAGTACCTTTCCCTAAGTCCTGACGTTTTTATAATAGCTGGTAGAGAAGAAAATCTGGAAATTACTATCTGATTCCTGAGTTCTTTCTCTTGACTCATTCTGCACTCAAGTATTTCAGTGCGTTACGCTTCGCTAACACACCCTACTAGACTGGGAGAAATAAAATCGTCTCTTTCTTGTCTGGCAATATAACCTCTTTCTGTTACCATGTCTGCGATTTTGATACAAAAGTCAGTTAAAGTTTCTAAGACTTCTTTGCGGTCTAGTTGAAATTGCTTCTATTATTGATTAGACAGTAAAAAGTTCTAGGAATCATTATTACTAGCTAAGACTTTCAGCTATTTAAACGATAAAAACTTTAGATTCGGAAGTTTAAGTGCTGTAAACCTTTTCTCATAATACTTTCAGTATACTCTCCAATTCTAAATTCTAAATTTGTACTCTCTAGTCATTTCATATTCCTAAAACATTAAATACTGTTAATAAATATTAAATTATTTAACTGTTTAAAAATCAATGTAAATTATGCAGTAAATAACAAATTTTTTGCATAGTTTTTTTGCATAATTATTGAATTTTAAATAGCACAATTTTTAGGAAAATTTCTGTCTTAATAATTATGTCAAACTCCCTACTGAAAAGCGGTTTATATCTGAAGCGCGAAAAATAAAAAAAATTAATTTTATCAAAAGGGTTGACAACTTATTTTCTTTTGTTTAATGTGGTGACAACTATCCGGATAATAACAGCACATTCCATTTGGCTGAGGTACAGTCATTTGCAGTTCAGCCTTCGCCGATTGTAACAAGCAGGATGCTTATTCTACAGGTAACACAGGCTTCCAGGGTGTAACAAGCAATATGCTTGTGTTACAAGTAATTTACATAACATATTGTGGAGCGATCGCTTCCACAAAAGTTACGTTTGTTAATTGTTGAAAGAGATTATGAATATATTAAAAAATTCACTGGAACTTGACTTTCCAAACGAAAATTACATCGGACTTTTTCCCGAAAGTGAAAATACCGAACCCCAATATTCGGGAATGTCTGGCGCTGAAAGTAACCAATAAATAATTATTCTTCCGACTAACAATGATGATGATATAATCTGGCAAACAAATGACCTAGGAATTCTTCCTCGGAGCAGCAGTTTCAGTTCGGAAGGAGGAGAAGATATTTTAGGCAAATCAGAAAATGGCGTCGAGACTCCAGACGAATTAATAAATCTTATAACAAAGCGCAATGGCAAAATTTCCGACCCTGGAAATGATAAAGAAGAGGCTTTTGATATTGGAAATTTGACTAAAAATTTTAATATTGAAGAGTCTGTAGGTAAGAAAAATAAACTAGACTATTACAAATTAACAGTAGAAGAAACAACGGAAATAGTTGCTAAATTAACTGGTTTGACGGGAAATGTAGATTTTTATTTAGAACCAGAAGAAGGTAAAGTAATTAAGTCGAAAAATGGTGGTAAAAAGGATGAAGAAATAACTACGACTTTGGAAC
>NZ_JAYKGW010000191.1:0-5412 GCF_035285525.1 Okeania sp.
CAGGATTTATTTTAAAGATGAGTAAAATTTGGTAAATAGGAGACAAAATATACTGGAAGAAACAATAATTTTACCAATGTCTCTAAGCTTAAAAATGACAGAGGAACAATTTTTTAAATTCTGTCAAGTTAATCAAGATTTATGGATAGAAACTAATAAATTTGGAGAATTATTAATTATGTCTCCTGCTAGTTCCTAAATAGGAAATAGAGATGGCAGGAGTTTAGCTTTTAGTTCGAGTACAGAATTTACTCTTTCTACAGGAGCGAAAAAATCTCCCGATGCGCCTTAGATAAAATTAGAAAGATGGAATAGTTTATCTCAAGAAGAAAAGGAAAAGTTTGCTCCAATTTGCCCAGATTTTGTAGTAGAATTAATGTCACCTTCTGATAGTCTAAAAACCTTACAGGAAAAAATGGAAGAATATATGGCAAAATCGGAAGTAAAATTAGGGAATGTTAATTGATATAAAGGAAAGAAAAGTTTATATTTATCGCCCTGGAATGCCGAATGAATGTTTAGAAAATCCAGAGACTGTGAGTGGGGAAAAAGTATTGCCAGGACTTGTTTTAAATATGAGTAAAATTTGGTAAATAAGGAGGAAAAATATAAATATGCTGGAATAAATAATAATAATTTTACCAATGCTTTCCAGCTTAAAGAGGAACAATTTCATAAATTTTATTGTATGAAAATTCAAGGAAAATTAGTAGAAGAAGGAGATTTTTTTAATTGAGTAATTTATTTTTACAAGCGGAATATTTTGAACGTATATTCAAAGAAAATCTAAAAATAGAGACTTATTCACAATCAATAGAAAGTCTATTTAGCGATCGCTTTTTAAGGCGTATTGATTATAAACCTTACTATCAAAGGAATTATGTTTGGGATGATGATAAAGCTTCATATTTTATTGAAAGTATACTTCTAGGAACAGAAATACCTCCTTTAATATTCTTCAAGAATGGAGAACGAACAGAAGTTATTGATGGCAGGCAAAGATTTGAAACAATAGAAAGATTTAAGAATAGTAAATTTCAATTAACTAAAAAAGGTTTATTTGCTTTAAAACAACTCTCCAAAAATACATACAAAACCATTTTTGATAATAAAGAAACTACTAGCATAATAGATTTGTTTTTAGAGGCAAAAATCAGAATAGTTGAATTTGCAATTGTTAATGAAACAAGGTTAAACTCTGTATTAGAAGATAAAATAAAAAAAGAAATATTTGCTAGATATAATTCTGGTATAACGCCTTTAAAGGCACCAGAAATTGACAATGCTGTTTATGATACCGATCCAATTTATCAGTATTTTAAAAATCGTCTGAGGCAAGACCCAGATTTTGAACAATTAATGTATGATTTGTTCTTTAAGCCAAATAAGAATAGCACTAAAGAGAAAGATAGAGGAAAAATTTTACAATTTATTAGAAAAAATTTAGTCTTGAAAATGTTTCCGATTAAGTACTATTCTCGGAGTAATAATAGGACAGAAACTTTAGGAAAATTATTTGAACATTTATCAGATAAAATTTCTGAACTAGAGGTAGAGCGACTATGTGAATCATTTATTGATAAAGTTAAAATTGTAGAATCATTCAGGCAAATCTTTATAAGACTAAACTTAAAGCACAATAGGTTAATTTTTGAATGTTTATTATGGAGCCTACTAATCTTAGAAAATGAAAATGTGAATTTATTGAAACTAAAACACAAGAGTTTACTAGATAAAATCAGTAAAAAAATATCAAATAACTTCCAAGAATATTTTGAAGAACAGACGATATTTTATAAGGCAATACAGGAGAGATATACTTTTACAGCGAAGTTATTTGAAGAAGAGTTTAAAATTAATTTAGAAGTCTATTATGCAGGAAGTGATGAAAAAAGAAAAGAACTGAGTAAACTACGACAAACAGATGATGAAGATACTATTACTAAACTTAACGAGCTTAAAGATTTAAGAGTAACTAAGCCAGAACCATCGCGAAATTCAATAGATGATATAACACGATTGATGGAACGTAAGAAATTTTTAGTTAGACCTTCTTATCAGAGATCGGAAGTAACTAATTTGTCTAAGGCATCCGCTATTATAGAAAGTATTTTATTAGGTATTAATTTACCACCTATTTTTATCTTTAAACGTTCAGATGGAATTTCTGAAGTTATTGATGGTCAGCAAAGACTTTTAACAATATTAGGATACCTGGGGAAAGAATATGTTGATGAATAAAATAAGAAATGTAGCACAAAAAAATCAAATTTTGCCCTGAAAAATTTACGGATTCTTAAGGAATTAAAAAATAAAAAATTCCAGGATTTAGAAGTTGCATTACAAGACAAAATATTAGATTTTCAATTATTTGTTGTTGAGATAGAAGAAAGTCTAAATCTAGAATTTAATCCAGTAGACTTATTTGTTAGATTAAATAATAAGCCTTATCCTATTAAAGAAAATTCTTTTGAAATGTGGAACTCTTGGGCTGAACGGGAAGTAATTACAAAAATTAAAGACAATGTTAATGAATATCGAGAATGGTTTCATCTAAAATTAGCCAAAGACCTTGACCGGATGGAAAATGAGGAATTATATACATCTTTAGTATATTTTGAGTTTAAACAGCTTCAAGAACAAAACATAGAAAAAATTGTCAAAATATATAAACAAAATAATAGGATTAATGCCAGATTAGCGCCAATAAAAGGGGATATTAGTTCGGTATTGACAAAAGTTTCTGAACGTCAGGAAGATAAGGAACTATTTATGAATAGTATTATAAAGGTGGAAAAATTTATCTCAAAAGTAAAATGTGTGTTGCTTGATGAAGATAAAGATAAAAATCACCTAGATATATATTTAAAAAATGAATTAGATTCTATCTATAAAGCTCGCAAGGAAAATCGTTATTTTAGAAGAACTAAACAAGATTTTTATATACTCTGGTATATACTAAATCCTCTGAATGATGAAATGCTAAGATATCATAGAAAAACAATTAAAAAGGAACTAAAAAATTTATTCTATAAAATGAAAAATAGTGAAAATAGTAACTATGATGAACATAAATTTAAAAAAGAAATAGAAAAATTTCAAAATAAGTATAAGCAAGATAAAAGAAAGATAAAATTATCTGATTCAGAGAAGGAAATGTTAATCAAAAAACAAGGAAATAGATGCCCTATATCTGGAGACCCTCTGTTTATGGGAGATGAAATAGAAGTAGATCATAAAAAACCATTAGCTATAGGAGGCTTAGATTCTATTGATAATTTACAAATTACTCATAAAAACGCAAATAGGAGAAAAGGTACAAAATATAATAATTCTTAAGTAGCTTGACGTGAATAAACGTCACTATATAAAAAATGTTAAAGCAGTTAAAAGACTTGAAATTGCTATCCTGACGGAATGCTGCGCAAACCTTCCACTCCGTTACACTCGCTGCGGACGTACTTGTAAATTTTTTTACCTATTGCCTCTCTCCACTAGGAAATTAATTCTGCATAACTACTTAGGGCTTGCTGATTAAAGATAAAAGCCTTTACAGATAAATCTTTTAGCGTTTTTAAGTAGGTCAAAAGTACCAGCTTTTAAGTCTTTAAAGCTAAAAAATCTAGGATATTCAGCTAATTATGGGAGAAAATCCAGGGATAATTCTTTGGACTACCTCTTCTGTAATTCTTATTCCTCCTGGATTCTGGATTCTGGATTCTGACTCCTCCATCTACCATTCATACTTTTTCAGCAAACCCTACTTATAGTTTGTTATAATTTTCTTAACAAAATCTTTAGAGCAGTTCAAGGATATTAAATTATGGCATACGATTATGATTTATTTGTTATAGGTGCAGGTTCAGGAGGGTTAGCATCTTCAAAAAGAGCAGCATCTTATGGAGCAAAAGTAGCGATCGCTGAAAATGATTTAGTTGGAGGAACCTGCGTCATTAGAGGATGTGTGCCTAAAAAATTGATGGTTTATGGTTCTAGATTTTCTCACTTTTATAAAGATGCGGTAGGTTATGGTTGGAGTGAAGTAGAACCAAGTTTTGATTTTCATAAATTATTAGATGCTGTCAATACAGAAGTTTTGCGGTTGAGTAAGCTACATATTAGTTTTCTAGAAAAAGCAGGGGTAGAATTAATAGAGGGATATGCTAAATTTATTGACAACCATACTGTAGAAGTAGGCGATCGCCAAATTACAGCAGATAAAATTTTAATTGCTGTTGGTGGTAAACCAGAGAAAATAAATATTCCGGGAATTGAACATACTATTACTTCCCGTGAAATGTTCCACCTCAAGGAGCATCCCAAAAGAATGGCAGTTTGGGGAGGCGGTTATATCGGTGTCGAATTTGCTGGAATAATGAACGGACTTGGTACCGAAGTTACTCAAATTATTCGCCGAGATTCAATTTTGCGGGGTTTTGATGCAGATATTTGTAGCAATATTCAGGAAGGAATGGTAAAACATGGCATTAATTTCCGCACCAGAACTAATGTAGAAAAAATTGAGAAAGTACCAGAAGGATTAAAAGTTCACCTGAGTGGAGAAAACGCTGAACCTTTAATTGTCGATACATTCCTTTGTGCAACTGGTCGTAAACCAAACTTAGCAGGTTTAAATCTAGAAAATGCTGGTGTCGAAACAATCAATGGTGCAGTTGCCGTGAGTAATAACTGTCGCACAACTCAACCAAATATTTATGCTGTCGGAGACTGTATAGATAAAGCAAATTTGACTCCAGTTGCTATTGCTCAAGGTCGCGCTTTTGCTGATACAGAATTTGGTAATATTCCTAGAGCTATTTCTCTAGAAAATATTCCAACTGCTATTTTCTCCAACCCAGAAGGAGGAACGGTAGGTTTGTCAGAAGCAGAAGCACGAGAAAAATTTGGTGACTCTGTTAAATGTTACCATGCCAAGTTTCGCCCCATGTACCACACCTTCACAGGTGCGGAAGAGAAAGTCATGGTGAAATTAGTGGTTGAAACTAATACTGACAAAGTTTTAGGAGTACATATAGTTGGTAAAGATGCTGGTGAGATTATTCAAGGAATGGCGATCGCTGTAAATATGGGAGCAACCAAAGCAGAGTTTGACCGAACCGTTGGTATTCATCCTTCTACTGCAGAAGAGTTTGTGACTTTACGTTAACTTAAGAAACCCGCCCCTACTGTTGATAAAAAATGCTGTAGGGGCGGGTTTGAACAGAGATTTATCTGCTGACTCTCAGATTTATGTAAACCCGCCATCATAGAAGGTGTTAGCTGTGTCTGTTTAATGGTTTATATCATATCATTGGGGGCGGGTTTATCTAAAAATTAGATGAGTTGTTAATTTAACTGAGAAACCCGCCCCTACTTAGGTTTATATCATATCATTGGGGGCGGGTTTATCTA
>NZ_JAYKGW010000192.1:0-8168 GCF_035285525.1 Okeania sp.
TTTCCATCGCTTTCAGACTGCCAATATAACTTTCCACTACCATTTTAAATAAGTCATTTGCCAGATTTTTATCTACGGAAAATTCTGTTTCTAACTCTGGCAATAATTCTGGCAGTTTCGGCGATAAGTTAGTAGTAATTAAATAATGAATATCAGTAAATAGGGCAGCAATAATATTATGATAAGCTCCTAACAAAGCCGAGAATTTACTAAAATCTTCACTATTAGTTTCATAGTGACTTTGAATTTCTATTCCATCTGCTGCTAATTCTTGATTTTCTCTATAAATACTCAAATTTAAAGGATTATCTCCCCCAAATCTTTCGTTGATATCTTCTTCTGTTTTCCCTTTTGATAAGAGTTTTTGTTTCACATTCTTTTCCCAATTTAAAGCACGTTTAATTGCAAATTCATAGAGAAATTTAGGATAATTCAAGTGAGAAATTATGGTTTTATAAAAAGGAAAAATTTCTTGTCCCCCACTCCAATAAGCAACTTGCATATTAATCAAATCTCCATCTACTTCTGATTCTATTAATAGTATTGGTTCCGATTTTAAGCGACTAAATATAGCTTTAACTGCACTACCTCCAGCAAAACGGTTACTATCCCAAGCTCGGTCTATTAATTCTGTAGGCCGTTGTTCATTTTCTAGAGAATAATATTTTTCCAGAAAATTTCGTAAGTCTTGAGAAAGACGTTTTTCGACTTTAAAAAATCCAGCACTAACAGTTTTATTTGGATTTTCAAAACGGTCATAGTCAATTTCTGGAGGTGCGAGAATTATTTGCAAGGGAATAGGATTTCTATCTTGATGAGATTCAATAATTTGTGATGGATAAATTTTCAGAGGCCAGTTATCTAATTCTTTAATTTCTAGGGCAACTTCTCGTTGATAAGTTGCGTTAAGAAATTGATTTTCTCGATTATATTGAGAAAGTTCTATTTGCAGTTGTTTTTGTTGTTGAAATAGCCATAATTGAAATTCTTGGTAGCTTTTAGCTATTTCAATATCTACGGCTTTAATAAATTCTTGAATCTGGGGATTTTCTTGCCATTGGTATGCAACTATTTTAGCTTCAAATTCTTGACGAACAATTTCTAGTTTTTGGGGAAATTCTAGTTGAAATTGTTGATAATCTTGCGACCACTTAATCTGAGACATAGTACGCATATATTCCATCTCAAATTTAGCAACTATTTGTTTTTCTTGTAATTCTTTTTGATGAGCTAGTTGTTCCTCTTCTAAATTTTGCTGCATGGTTTTATTGGGGGCAGTATTAAAGGCATTAATACAGTTGTTCCATACAGCAACTCCGCCATGAACTTTGGGAAGCAAATGTATAGTCATATTTTTTTCTCCTGATAATTAAAAATTTTTCGTAGGCTCAAAAATTTTCAGAAATGTGGGGTTTTGTCGAGCCAGGAAATGTACAACTTTCTACAAAATTATCAACGTTTTTAAGTCTTTAGGAGAAAGTCTGATTCTCGAAATTCCCTAAATATCCTCGGTGGGAAAAAGTTGCACATGGCGTAACTCATGGAATATTAAAAATACTCCTTTACGCTCCACTGCTTTCTGCTTTTTATGTTGCGTAGCAAAATGCACCCTACTGAAATAATTTTGGGTTTGGGGGGAGTTCCTGAACCCAACACTTAAACTGATAAAATCTGATTTACTGTTAATTTTAACTCAGAAAAAAGTATCACAAATAATTAGGGTTTACTGATTAAATCTAAAAGCATTGATAGATAAATGTTTCAACTTTTTTAGCTTCTCAAAAAATACCCGCTTTGAGGCTGAAAATATCTGAAAAATTAAGCATTTTGGATGGAGATTTCTTCGGGGTATTAATATAGAAAAACCAAAGCTAAGTTTTTCCCCTTTCCTCCCAATGACAGCATGGAAGTCATTGCCAGGGGAAATATTTCACTATGATTTTTCACGGTCTACCAAAAAGACCCTGAAGCAATCTCTAGAACTTTGAGATTGCTTCCCTTCTCTGTTAATAAGAAATCTCAAAAAAATTTCGGAGCAGATGCTTGTTTGGAGTGCTTCAGAAAATGTTTCATTTTGATGGTTGCCTAAGAGGCGATCGCTATACTTCTAAGTTTTGGTTATAGGTTTATACTGTTTAGTTTTAAAATTTTAAATATTGTCAGGATTAGATGACATAATAACGGAAATTTTGCCCGATTTATTTAACGAGCTTTCAATATTTTCAGCTCTTTGGTTCAATTTTGTGATATTCTCAAAGAATGTAAAATCCAGAGGAATGTTTTTGCTTAATTAAACTTTTAGGGGGAAAAGCTCATGATATTGTTGTTTAGAGAGGAAATTTTGTTGATTTTTTCTGCCATGAAAGACTAATTTTTCTCTGTTCCTATTAAAGCTGTTTGACAGATTTATAGTTGTGTGGTACTCGGAATCACTTATCAGCTTTTTTAGTTTTTTTATGATATAGAACAAAATTTGGCTTGGATTTTGTTACCGTCAACTCTTGCTAAGTAATCTTGATTAATCTGGTAATTTTTCTATTTCCTCTTGAATTAAATTTGTTCAGTAATGGATAATTGATAATTACCTTTCCCGAAAAGGAAGAGGATTGAATAAAAGGAAAAAATTTATTTTTTTCTCCTTTAAAGGGGAGGCTTCAAGCCACGAATTATTTAATTATTTAATTATTAATTATTCGGTAAATTTTCTGTATGAAATTCAAATGACAAACAGAGCCTATTAGTTCTGCTAAAATATCCCCTTTTTATTCATCTGTTAAATTTAGCAGTTTTAGTTAATTTAGTAAGAATAGAACCATCTCACATGCTTCTCCTAATTCAGATAATAATACTTATAGGGCTGAATCAGTCATCAGTTATCAGCCTTTTTTCAGTTTTTTTGATCATGTAAAATAAGATTTTGCCAATCTCATCTGCACCTTTTCAGTTATAAGTTATTTCATTTATTAATATTTAGTTTATCCTGCGGATAAGATTTCCTCAAGTTCCTAAAATACTGGAATTCTTGCTCTAAAATCTTGCAATAGTAAGGGCAGGTTTTAGCTAGAATTTTAATACTTACTCTAAAATTTATATAAACCCGCCCTAATGCACTAAATGTTGGGTTTCGTTCCATCCTACGCAACCCTAACGGGAACAACCCGACCTACATTATATATTATTGCCAAAGAAATGAGGTTAAATTAATTAACCAAAATACAAAAAACACCCTATAAAATTGTGAGATAAGTTTAATTAGAGCTAGTAGGAAAGACTTTTAATAGTTGATTTTGTAAATCAAGTTCAATACCTAAAGCTTCTAGTGGCAATACTCCTAATAAAGAGTCCTTACCTCCAGAAATTTCTAAACATTCAAAAGTTCCTTCCCATCCAAGTAGAGAAATTTTAGCATCTTGAAAAATGCCTGCTTTACTAATACCAGTAGCAGTCATGACATCTACTTATTTAAGAATTTCTAATCCTAATTGAGCGATCGCTTCTGGTGGTAAACAGAGAGTTGTAGCTCCCGTATCTACCAAAACATATTTAATAACAATATAACGTACTTCTTCAATAGAAATCCAACCTTGAGAAGCATTTGTTTTATTTATATGATTATTGATGACTAAATTTGTAGTTATTTTACCCATTGAATTTTGATCGACCAACTACATAAACTTTTTCTATTTTATTCTATCTTAAAGTTCATTAGGGTGTCTTAGGGAAGCGTAGTGCATCATGTTTTTGGATAACTTTTGAATTAATTATGGTGCTATATCGTCAATTTTTTTTATATGATTTTTAAATTAATTATGGTGCGTTAAGTCTAACGCCTAACTCACCTAAAATCTAATAACTGAAGTATTCTATTAGGATGTGTTACGCTTCGCTAACACACCATCTTTTTTGATAATTTTTGCATTAATCATAGTGCTATATCGTCAATTTTTTATATGATTTTTAAATTAACTGTGGTGCGTTACGGCTAGCGCCTAACACACCCTACAACTTGGAAACTTCTCTCTTAAAGCATATAAAATAGGACTTGGTTTTTGTACTTGTAAATTTTCCGGTTTATTCCAAGTAAAAGGCGCTTCTTTAGCAGCACACATCCACAACAACTTTTTTGCCCTAGTCATTGCCACATATAATAACCTAAATTCTTCAGCCATTTTTAAATATCCTGCCTGTTCCCAAGCTTTAGAAATATCTAGTAAATCTTCTCCTTGTAAACTTGCTCGAATTTGCGCTCTAGCAACTTCAGCTAAATCAAAATCTCCCAAAAAAGTAGCTTGAGGCAAAACTCTTAAATTACCAGGAATTATATTTTCATGCAAAAAAGGTAGAAAAACAAAATCCCAATCTAAACCCTTAGACTTGTGCATCGTAATAATAGTAAGTTGTCGAGAACGAGTATAATATTCCTCTGCATTTTCTTCCACATCTACAGTTTCAAATCTCTCAGAATTAACAATTTCACTTAACACTTCTAACATAGAATTAATCGAACTATTATTAGCAGTTTGTTTAGCAACTCTTTCAGCTAACTTATCAGCAGTTGCCAAATCTGACTGTTTATAATTTAAAGCCAAAGCCAAAAAAGAAATTAATTGATAAAGAGGCAATTCTAATTTTGCTTTAAGCAAACTACGACAAAAATCTCGACATTTACGCACCTTTTCTGACTGATATGGATCGAGAGGACCAGGGTAAAGAAATTGTTCTAATTGAGACGCAAAATAATTATAATCTTGCTGGGGAATTAAGTGGCGATCGCCTAAAACTTTTAAAGCAGATTTTAAATAATCTGGAGAATGAGGGCGATAAATAAACTGCATTAATGCTAATATTTCTGCCGGAATTTGAGAGTGACGTGCTCCTTGAGAAACATCCTGTATTTTAATACCATAATCTCCTAAATTAATTTCGATTCCATACTTTCCAGGTTCGCTAAAAGTATCTGCAATAAATTGACCTTGTTTATTTTCTCTTACTAATACTGCAAATTTACCTTCAGGATTTTCTTCAAACAAATTAATTATCCGTTTACCCATCAATTTAAGAGTTTGATAAATATCTCTAGGTTCATATATTTCCAAACCATTACCAGTAGCTAAAGGATTATGATTATTTTCTGATTCTTTAACTTTTACAGGATGAATATCTTGGTCTCGAAATGGTTTTTCTTTTCCTGCTAAATTCAAACTATTTACCCACTTCAACACAAAATTAGCAGCATCAATAATTATCTGACAACTACGACCTGCTTGTTCCATAAATGCTAATTTTTCTAACTGTTCACACTCTTCACAAAATCGCCGAAAATCTATTGGATCGGCTGGAGTAAATGTAGAATTAATTGCTTGATTTGGGTCTCCCACACGCATCAAATTTAGATGACTTAATTTTGATAATCTTTCTTCCTGAGCCAGAGAATTAAAATCTAAATTACTATCATTATTATCACTAGAAGTAGCCAGAATTTCTAATAACTTAGTTTGTAAAGGTGTCGAATCTTGAGCTTCATCTTCAAACACAGCAAATACTTGCTTTTGCCACATTTTTCTAGCACCTTCATTTTGCAATACTCGTAAAGCAGCCAAAATCATTTCATCATAGTCAATTAATCTACTTTCCCTCAACATTTCCTGATATATTTGATATAAACTAGCAGCAATATTTAAAACCTGATAATTATCATTTGTCTTCTCTCTTAGTTCCCATAAATCTTCAGGTTTAAGACCAGAACTTTTTGCCTGTTGAATAGCTTTCCAAGCTAACTGAGGTAGTACTTCAGTTCTTAAAACAGACTGCCTTCTTAACCGTTCCGTTTCCTCTCCATCAAACTGACTTCCCTCAATTAAAAATTGATAATGTCTTGGATTTTTAGCAATCCAACTTTCTACACAACTGCGAGTTATCTTATTACTAGGAGTAGGCAAAACCAAATTATAATTTTCCAAATCTAACTCAGATAACTCAGGGTGACGTAGAGCAATACTTAAAGCCAAACCATGCAAAGTATGAACAACAAAACCACCTTCAGGTAAAGATAACTCCTTTAAAAATTGACGAATTTTAACCCTAATATTAGTCGCTGCCGAACGAGTAAAAGTAACAACAATTAATTGATGATGACTATGTAACTTATAGCGAGCGATCGCTAATGCTGCTGCTGTTGCCAAACCATAAGATTTTCCGGCTCCAGGAACTGCTGATACTGCCAAAGGTCCTCCTTTCCAGTCAGCCATTTGTTGTTGTCCTGGTCTTAAAGAAGAACAAATTTTTTCAATTGTTTGTTCCCTTAAAGTTGCTATTGATAAAGTATTTTCTATATCTTTAGTATTAGTTTTAAGGTCATCAAATGAAAGTGTAAAATTATCGGAAAAATCGTCAGTCACTTTATTTAAAATCGTCAGTTAAAATTAAAAGTTTAGCAGAAAATATTAATGTTTATTTCTTGCTAAATTTTTTCACTCTTTTATCATATAGATAGATGGAAGTGTAAAACTATTAGAAAAATCCTTAGTCACCTTCTTGAAAATTGCCAGTTAAAGTTTTTAAGTTTAGTAAGAAATATTGATGTTTATTTCTTGCTGTTCCCTGTTTCCTATTCCATCTTTTATAATAAAAGTTTAGCAAGAAATATTAATGTTTATTTCTTGCTCCCCCCTTTTCACTCTTTTATCACATAGATAGATGGAAGTGTAAAACTATTAGAAAAATCCTTAGTCACCTTCTTGAAAATTGCCAGTTAAAGTTTTTAATTTTAGTAAGAAATATTGATGTTTATTTCTTGCTGTTCCTTTTTCTCTCTTTTATCGGATAGATGGAAGTGTAAAACTATCAGAAAAATCCTTAGTCACCTTCCTGAAAATTGCCAGTTAAAATTTTTAAGTTGAGCAGTAAATATTAATGTTTATTTCTTGCTGTTCCCTATTTCCTGTTCTCTGTTCTCTGTTCTCTGTTCTCTATTCTCTATTTCCTCTTTTATCATAGTTGAGCAGAAAATATTAATGTTTACTTTTTACTATTCCCTGTTCCCTGTTCCCTCTTTCATAATAGGAAAATAAAGATAAAAAGTTGTACCTTTCCCTACAGTTGATTCAAAATAAATTTCTCCATTATGAGCATCAACAATTGTTTTGACAATAGCAGTACCTAATCCTATACCACCCTGCTTATCACTTACAAAAGCATCAAATAAATTCTCTTTAATTTCTTCAGGAATACCACAACCATTATCCGAAAATGTAATTTCAACCCATTCATCTTTTCTCTTAACTTTAATTTCTATCCTACCTTGATTTTGATGGAAAGCTTCTATAGCATTAGCTAATAAATTTTGTAATACCCGATTAATTTTATTTTCATCAGCATATATGACTAAATCCTCTTCAACAGAAATTATCAATTTCACAGAAGTAGAATCAACATAAACTTGGTTGATTTTTTTAAAGCTTTGTAATAACTTTTCTATATTAACTGGTTGACAGTATAATTTTGTATCTCCCTTAGAAAAAGCCAGTACCTCTTCCGCCATATTTAACATTCGTTGAACTTGAATAGAAATTAGATTGCACCACTCTTGACTTTCTGGATCTGGATGAAGTTCTTTTAAGATAGAACTTGATAATTGAATACCAGTAAAAGGGCTTTTAAAATCGTGAATAATAGTGTTAACCATCTCTCCAATGAAAGTCATTTTTTCTTTATAAGCTAATTGATTAACATATTCCGTCGTCATAGAACGAAGTCTGTCAGGCAAAACACTTAATATTTTTAAAACAATATCCCCTTTTGTTTCAGCTAATATATCCATTATTTGGTCATAATAAATTTTAGCTATAGTTGTTTCTTTAAAAGTAATTACTCTAGCAATTCTTGGTTGTCTATCTACAATTCCTAATTCGCCAAAATAATCATTTGATTCAAAAGATGTAATCACAACATAATTTTTATCTCTCCCACTTTTTTTCCTAACTTGAATTTGAACTTCACCTTCCAAAATTAAAAATAAGGCATCTGAATCACCACCTTGTTCAATAATAATCTCCTGGGAATTAAATTTTTCAATAATAGCAATCTGACAAATTTGTTGAGCTTGTTCCGGTTCAAAATAACGAATAAACTTATGTTCTTCTAGTTTCATTGGATAGTAGATTATGGTG